>DATMUT010000085.1:0-4492 GCA_035563755.1 Novosphingobium sp. | reverse complement strand
CGCCGGTGTTGAGCGCGAAAGACTTGCGCAGCGCCGGATAGTCCGCGCCCGTTTCGGACAGGTGGCCCAGCCGCACCTCGCCCAGCTTGTAGCGTTCAGCCGGCAGCAGGTCGAAGCGCACGCGTACATCCTGCGGCCCGGCGCTCGTGCCGGAAGCCGCGCTCTGGCCGGGTGCGGGGCCGGACAGCGTCTGCAGCACCTCGCCATCGTAATAGCCATAAACCCGCATGAGCTTTTGCAGCAGCACCCGGTCGGATGCGGCGCGCACGGCGATCTGGCCCAGCGCATCCTGCTCCTTGGTGCTGGCCGTGGCCAACGCCGAAAGCGAACGGAACCGCGTCTCGAACGCGTCCTTGTCGGGAAAGGCGCTGGCATCGTCGGCCCAGGCCAGCACCATGTGCCCGCCTGCAATCGAGGTGTCGCTGGCCACCTGCGCCTTGACCGCCGGCCCACGTTGCACGCCGCCTGCTGCGTCGCGCGCCTCGGCGGCGGCATCGGCCAGCGCCTTGTCGGCATCGGCATCGGGCGTGATGGTGGGCAAGGCGGGCAGCTCGAACTGCGCGTCGGGCCATGGCAGGGTGAAGCCGGTTTCGGCCAGCGGAGAATCGGGGTTGAGCGCGCCCTGATCTGCCGTATCCGCCGCTGGCACCTGCGCCGAAGGGGGCGCATCGGCCGCCGGTACGGCAGCGGCGGCGGCATTAGCCGTGGCAGGCATCGGATGGGCCGCCTGAGCCCATGCGTCGGGGCTGGCAACCGCGGCATCCGGGATCAGCGCCCGCAATTCGGCATCATCGCTGACGGGCACTTCGGCTGCCGGGGCGCTCTGGACCGGCGCTGTGTTGCCCGGCGGTTCGGGCTGCGTCACCGGTGCCGGCCCCTGCGCTGCGAGATTGGCGGCAGGTGTGGGCGCAGGTGCAGGCGCGGCTTGTGGGGCAGCGGGCGTCTGCGCGGCCAATGGGGCCGCCCATATAGCCGACAGCGCACAGGCCGCCATCAGCCCGAAGCGCCCGCTCCTCCCTTCAGCAGGGCCGCGCACAATCCCGCTTCCGGCCGGCTCAGTTCCTGCCGCGCTCTCTGCCGGAAAGGCCGTTTGCGATCTCGTCGGGCAGGTGCGTGCCAAAGACCGGCTTGGAAGGGCGCGCGCCAGCGCCTGCGCCCCGGCGGCGCCCTGCGGTGGCCGCAACCAGCGCGTCCTGCTCTTGCGGTGACATACGTTGCCAGCCATCGCGCCCCAGCCGCTCAAGCGGGCGAAAGCGCACCTTGTACTGCATGCGCTCGGACCCATCGACCCAGTAGCCGAGGTACACATAAGGCAGGCCTTCGCTGAAAGCGCGGCGTATGTGGTCGAGAATAATATAGTTGCCAAGCCCGGTCCGTGTCGCATGTTCCGGGTCGTAGAAGCTATAGATCATCGACAACCCATCGCCCTGCCGATCGGTGAGGCACGCACCGACCAGACGGCCGGGCCTGTCGCCCTCGGCAGGTTCCCTGTATTCGATCACATAGCTGGTGACGGGCGTGTGTTCCACCATGTCGGCAAAATCCACCTCATCCATCGACGCCATGCCCCCGCCGGGATGGCGAGCGCCAAGATAACGCTGCAAAAGGGCAAACTGTTCCCCGGTCGACCACGGGTGGCAGACGCTGGAGACCAGATCGTCGTTTCTGCGCAGGATGCGCTTTTGCGTCGAGGAAGGCTGGAACTCGGCCGCGGGCACGCGCACCGAGACGCAGGCGTTGCAATCGATGCAGGAGGGGCGATAGGCCACTGTCTGGCTGCGGCGAAAACCGATCCGCCCCAGCGCATCGTTCAGCGCATCGGCGTTGGGGCCCTTCAGCTCGGTAAAGACCTTGCGTTCGGTCTTGCCTGGCAAATAGGGGCACGGCGCCGGGCTCGTCACGAAGAACCTTGGGAAACGGACGGGAACGGTCACGGCGCTTTGCGATCCTGCTGGTTGTCGGCTCTGACTGCGTGCCCGGGCACGCGGGTGGCTTTGCACCAGACTATGCCCGCAGCCGCGCCCGGTTCAAAGCATTTTAACCACCGTTTTCCGCCAGTCGGCGCAGGGCGCCCGCACCTGCCCCGTTATGGAGCAGGTGCGGGCCAGACGGTTAACCCGCCACTCAGTTCAGTTCGGCCTGAACCACCTCGTAGCCCTTGTCGCGCAGCGCCTTGACCAGCGCGTCGATCTGCTCGCCATCGCGCGCCTCGCACTCGATATCGGCGGTCAGGCCCTTGGCGGGCAGGTGCGTGAAGATGCGCTGGTGGTACACCTCGATGATGTTCACCTGATGGGCGTTGAACTCCTCGACCACCTTGAACAGCGCGCCGGGGCGGTCCTGCAGGGTCAGCCGCAGCCGGGCCAGACGGCCCGAACGCGCCAGATCGCGCAGCAGCACATTGGCCAGCAAGCGCTGGTCGATATTGCCGCCCGACAGGACGATGCCCACCTTGCGCCCCTTGAACAGGTGCGGATGGCTGAGCAGCGCGGCAAGACCGGCAGCGCCAGCCCCCTCGACCACGGTCTTCTCGATCTGCAACAACAGCGAGAGGGCGTGTTCGAGCGCCGATTCGCTCACCAGCACGAAATCATCGAGGATGCCCGCCAGCACCTGCGCGGTGAACTCGCCCGGTTCCTTGACCGCAATGCCCTCGGCCAGCGTGTCGCCGCCGGTGGGATAGGTCGTGCCCTTCAGCCGGTTATACATCGAGGGGTACAGCTCGGCCTCGACGCCGACCAGGCCAATTGAGGGATTGATCGCGCGCGCCGCCGTGCCCATGCCGCTGGCCAGGCCGCCGCCGCCCACCGGGATGACCAGCATATCAAGCTCGGGCACCTCCTCGAGCATTTCGAGCGCGACCGTGCCCTGCCCCGCGGCCACCGCGGGATCGTCAAACGGGTGCACGAAAGTCAGGCCCAGCTGCTTTTCCATCGAGCGGGCAAAGGCATAGGCCTCGTCGAAATTCTCGCCCTCGAGCACGACTTTACCGCCCACGCTCTCGGTCTGCATGACCTTTACCGTGGGGGTGGTGCGCGGCATCACGATGGTGACCGGCACGCCCAGCCGCGTGCCGTGATACGACAGGCCCTGCGCATGGTTGCCCGCGCTCGCGGCAATCACGCCGCGCTCGCGCTGCTCGTCGGTCAGTTGCAACAGGGCATTCAATGCGCCGCGTTCCTTGTAGGCGGCGGTAAACTGCTGGTTTTCGAACTTGAGCCACACATCGCAGCCACAAATCTTGCTCAGCGTCCGGCTGTGCTGAATCGGCGTGCGGACCACCTGACCGATAATGCGCTGCGCAGCCGCACGCACGTCGTCAATGGTCAGCAGCGATCCGGCATCGGCGGCAACGCTGGCGATTTGGGTGGAGTGTGTCTGTGTCATGATCGGCCGCCCCTAGCCCAAAAGCGCCCGGCGCGAAACAGCGCAGTTGCGCCATTTGCGCGCGACCTGCCGCCACTCATCCGGTTTTGGCGGGTTTGCTTTCGCCGCCCATTCGTTACAAGGGCGCCCATGACCGAGCCTGTGACCGCCGCCGCCGACATTCCCGCCAGCACCGAGCCGTTCGTCCGCCGCCGCGTGGCCGTGATCGGCCTTGGCGTGATGGGCGGCCCCATCGCCCGCCACCTGGGCAAGGCCGGGCATGACCTCACGCTGTTCAACCGCACGCCGGCCCGGCTCGATGCCTGGCGCGCGGCCAATCCCTCGCTGGCCATAACCCCTGCCGCCAGCCCCGCGCAGGCCGCCGAAAACGCCGATGTTGTCATCACCTGCGTTGGCAATGATGATGATCTGGCCGATGTCGTGCTGGGGCCGCAGGGCGCGTTCCGCTCGCTGCGCCACGGCGGCCTGTTTATCGACCACACCACCGTCTCGGCGCGAATCGCCCGCCAGATCGCGGTCGAGGCGCGCGACAAGGAAGTGCGCTGCGTTGACGCGCCCATGACCGGCGCGCAGGCCGGCGCCGAGGCTGGCACGCTGACGCTGATGTGCGGCGGCCGCCCCGACGCGATCGAGGCCGCCCGCCCGATCATGAGCGCCTATGCCCGCCGCATCGTGCATGTGGGCAAGGCCGGCACGGGCCAGGCCACCAAGATGGCCAACCAGATCTGCATTGCCGGCGCCATTGCCGGCGTTGCCGAGGCCATGCGTTTGGCGCAGGCTGAACACCTCGACATGGACAAGGTGCTCGAGGCGATCAGCGGCGGCGCGGCGCAAAGCTGGCAGATGGACAATCGCTGGAACACGATGGCGCAGGACAGTTTCGACTTCGGCTTTGCCGTCGACTGGATGCGCAAGGATCTGGGCCTTGCCCTCGATGAAGGGCGCGGGCTCGGCCTGTCGCTGCCCGTCACCGCGCTCATCGACCAGTTCTTTGCCGATGTCCAGGCCATGGGCGGCGGCCGGCAGGACACCAGCGCGCTGATCCGCCGCCTGCCGCGCAAGGGCCACAAGTGAGCGGAGCCGCAAAGGTGCGCGCCCCCTCGCG
>DATMUT010000084.1:0-2401 GCA_035563755.1 Novosphingobium sp. | reverse complement strand
GGCCGATGGCAGAAACTCGCGCAGCTCCACCCAGTCGAGCCGCATTCCCAGCATGGCCGACACCCGCGCCAGCGCCGATTCCAGCGTCATCACCATCCGCTCGCGCACCATGTGCACCACCGGAGCCGTGCGCGCCTTCACCTGCCCATAGGCGTGGATGAGGTCGAACAGGCCGCATTGCCAATGCGCCCGCCGGTCGATGCGCAAGCCTTCGGGCGCGCCGCGACGGAACACATCACGCCCCAGCCGGTCGCGTGCCATCAGCCTTGCAGCCGCCTCGCGCATGGCCGACAGGCGCTGCAACCGCAATTGCAGACGCAACGCCATTTCCTCGGGGCTGGGGTTTTCCTGCTCATCCTTGGGCAGCAGCATGGCCGATTTGAGATAGGCCAGCCATGCCGCCATCACCAGATAATCGGCCGCCAGCTCCAGCTTGAGCGCCCCTGCCCGGTCGATATAGGCCAGATACTGGTCAACCAGCTCAAGGATCGAGATGCGCCGCAGGTCAACCTTCTGCCGCCGCGCCAGATCGAGCAGCAGGTCGAGCGGCCCCTCCCACCCCTCAAGCTCAAGGTAGAGCGCGCCACCCGCCCCCGGCGGCGGCGTGCCTGCCGTCTCGCTCAGCACCGCGCCTCATCCGCCGGCACCAGCGCCAGCAGCGCGTCGCGCCGCGCGGTCAGTTCGCCATGCAGCGCTGCGTCCATTGCCGCCGGCACAGCCGTTTCGGCCAGCGCGCGCTCAAGCCTGTCGCCCGCGCCGGCCGGCATGTCGGGCACGGCATGGGCGATGCCCACCATGTCGTCCATCTTCGCCCAGCAATTGAGCACGATGTCGCAACCCGCCGCGATCGAGGCCGCCGCCCTTTCGGAAATGGTGCCCGACAGGGCCTGCATATCGACATCATCGGTCAGCAACAGGCCGTCAAAGCCGATCTGCCCCCGGATGATCTCGCGCACGATCCAGGCCGATTGCGTGGCCGGATGCGCCCCGTCCCAGGCGGGAAACAGGATGTGGCCGGTCATGCCAATGAGCGGGCGGCGCGCGCCCTCTTGCGCCAGCGTGCGGAACGGGGCGATGTCGCGCTCCAGCTCGGCGGCGCCCGCATCGACGCGGGGCAGTTCCTTGTGGCTGTCGGCCCCGGCCCGGCCGTGGCCCGGCATGTGCTTGATAACGCCGGCCACACCTGCCGCCGCCAGCCCGTCCAGAATCGCCCGGCCCAGCGCTGCCACCTGCATCGGTTCCTCGCCCAGCGCCCGGTCGCCGATCACGTCATGCGCGCCCGGCACCCTCACATCCATGCAGGGCCAGCAATCCACGCTGATGCCCGCCTCGGCCAGATCCATGCCCAGCGCCTGCGCATTGGCGCGCGCGGCCTCGATGGCGCTGGCAGGGGCAATGTCCCACAGGCGGGCGAAAGGCTGGCCCGCCGGGTACTTGGCCCATACCGGCGGCTTCATCCGGGCAACGCGCCCGCCTTCCTGGTCGATCGAGATGAGCAGCCGGTCGCGCCCGTGGATCGCGCGCAGATCGTCGGTCAGGGCGCGCAATTGCTCGCGCGACTCGACATTGCGGCCGAACAGGATGTAGCCCGCCGGATCGGCGTCACGGAAAAAGGCGCGCTCATCGGCGCTCAAAACCGGGCCAGACAGGCCGAAAATCGCTGGAATCATGGCCGCCACGCTCGCAGCATTGCCGCCCGCCCGCAAGCGCCCCCCGCGCCAGACATGTGCAAAACGGCGGATCTGCGGCCATTTCGGCCCGATCCGCCCTTCTGTCTCAGTGCTTCACCTGGCAGGGCAGCCCCTCGCCGCGCAGCTTCTCGCACAGCGCCGAACCGCCACCCGCACCCGTCACCAGTTGCAGGCGATAGACCGTGCCCATGTCGATGTTGGCCTCGACCACGCGGTGGTTCATGCCCTTGAGCCAGTCATGCTCGATGATCATGCGGCCCCAGCCGGCATCGGCAAGCTTGCGGCTCGAATAGGCCGCGATCTGCACCACACCGCCCGTCGGGCCGCCCACGTCAGGCGCGGCATCGGCCTTGGCCGGCGCGGGCTTGAGCGCGGCCGCAGCCCCGGTAACCCCTGCGCCAACCGGCGCGCCGCTGGCAGCAGCGGCCACCGACGCGGCAGCTGCCACCGCGCTCGAGGCGGCGGCATGGGGCACATCCAGCTTGGGCGCCTGCCCGGCCGCCGGCGCCGCAGCATCCGAGGCCAGTTGGGCCGGCTTGCTCTTGCCCATGGCGACGGCATAGGCCGAATCGTCCGTGCCGTTGAACTTCTTGCCACCCGGATCGCTGGGCGCCACCTTGAAGGGCGAGGCAGGCGCTTCGAGCGTGCTGCCATCGGCCGGCGGCGCGGCATTGTCCTTGCGATGGGTGAACCACCAGATGCCGCCCACG
>DATMUT010000083.1:0-2711 GCA_035563755.1 Novosphingobium sp. | reverse complement strand
CACCCGCCCCGTGACCGAAGTGGCCCAATGCTATGTGCATGACGTGGCGGCCGATGTGGTGCAGCCGGTGCGCAAGCTGGTGGCGTTTCGGCGCGTCACGCTGGCGCCGGGCGAGACGCAGACGGTGCGCTTCGACATCGCGGCCGACGCGCTCTCGCACCTTGACCGGCAGTTGCGGCGCGTGGCTGGCACCGGCGCTTTCGATGTGTGGGTGGCGCCATCGGCCCGCGCGGGCAATGCGGTGCGGGTGCAGGTCTAGCCAGCGCATCAGGCAGGGACAGGCAGCGCATCTGTCCCCGCCTGTCACCAAAATTACGCAATGGGGCGGTAGCCGGGCCAAGTCGAAAGGCCCGCTTCCATGTCCGTCCCGCCGCTTCCCTCTGCCGAGATCGTTCGCTGGGTGGCCACGCATGTGGTGCCGCAGGAAACGGCCGTGCGCGCTACGCTGCGCCGCCTGGGCGTATGCCAGAGCGATGCCGACGACATCGTCCAGGACGCCTATTGCCGCTTTGCAGCGCTCACCAGCGTTGAGCACATCGACCGGCCCGGCGCCTATTTCATGCAGACCGCCAAGAACCTGTGGCGCGACCACCTGCGCCGTGCGCGCGTCATCCGCTTTGAAGATTTTACGGAAAACCCCCAGAGCTTCGTCGAGCCAGAAGCGATGGGCATTGAAGCGACCTGCGCGGCCCGCCAGCAGCTGCGCATGGTCGAGGAAATGCTGGCGCGGTTGCCCGACAGGTGCCGCACCATCTTCACGCTGAAACGCGTTGAGGGACTGTCGCAAAAGGACATTGCCGCGCGCCTTGGCGTGAGCGAAAGCGTGGTGGAAAACGACGTGCAGAAGGCCCTGAGGTTGATTCAGGCCGAAATGCGCGCCACAGAATGCGGGCCCGGAAACGAGACCGGCCCGGCGCAGGAAAACGGACACGTAATTGACAGGCAGCGTCGGATCTTCGTTATCAACGGTTGAAGCGGCGGCGGCACGCTGGGCCGCGGCATTGGACGCTTGCCCCGAAACGCCACCTCCCGGGCTTGACGACTGGCTTGCGGAAAATCCGCGCCATGCCGGCGCGCTGATGCGCGCGCGCGCGGTGTTGACCATGTTCGCCCCTGTGCCTCAAGCGGAGGCAGAGGCAAAACCGGAACCCTCGCGCTGGCAGGCCGCGCGGCAGCGACTGCGCCAGCACAGCCGCCTGGTCGCAGGCAGCGCGCTGGCACTGGCAGCCGGCATTGCCACGCTGGCCTTCTACAATCCGAACACCCAGGGCTATGCCACCGGCATCGGCGAAATGCGGCAGGTCTCGCTGGCCGAGGGTTCGTCGCTCGCGCTCGACACGCAAACCAGCCTGAAAGTGGCGATCGAGGGCGATGCCCGCGTGGTGCATTTCGACGAAGGGCGCGCGCTGCTGCGTGTCCGCCACGATGCCGCCCGCCCGTTCCGCGTGGTCGCAGGCCCGGTCACCATCACCGACATCGGCACCGTGTTCCAGGTCGTGCGCCGGGGCGACGGGGTGAGCGTGATGGTGAGCGAGGGCGAGGTCGAGATTGCCTCGCCGGGGGTGCGGATGCGGCTGGGCGCGGGCCAGATGGTCAGCCTTGATGGCGCCGGGCGGCCGGTTGCCCACGCGCTTTCAGCCGCCGCCATCGAGCGGGCCACGGCATGGACCAGCGGGCGCATCGAGCTGGACGGCGAGCGGCTGGATACCGCCATCGACGAGATGAACCGCCACAACCAGCTCAAGATCAGCCTGGGCGATCCGGCGCTGGGCGGTGAGAAGCTGTACGGCGCGTTCCGCCTTGACGAGCCGGAAGCCTTCGCGCGCACAGCAGCGCTCAGCGTTGGCGCGCAGGCGCGCGATCAGGGCAACACCATCCACATCGCCCGATAGGCCCGCCCCCCCTCCTCCCGCCCACGCACAAAAATTTTTGCACCTGCGATAAGGAAATCGCCCCCGCCCCTGTCGAGCAATCAGAGGCCCGATGGGAGGGCCGCTTTTCGGGGACTATCATGCTTTCCATTCGTCGCCATCTGATCGCGACCACCATTCTTGCGGCCGCGATGGCTACGCCCGCAGCCGCGCAGGCCGCCGGGCAAGCCGCCAGCATCAACGTGCCCGCCCAGGAAGTGACCAGCGCCGTGCGCCAGTTCGCCCGCCAGGCCGGCGTGCAGATCGTCGTTTCGGGCAGTGTGGCGCGGGGGCGCCGCACCCATGCCATCTCGGGCCGCATGAGCACGGGCGAAGCGCTCTCGCGCATGCTCGAGGGCACGGGGCTGGCCGCCAAGGCCACGGGCGAAAACAGCTGGGTGATCGTATCGGGCAGCGGCGCGCCAGACCCGGCCCCTGCCAGCTACGAAGCCGATGCCGGCGGCACGGCGATCATCGTGACCGGCGCCATGGCCGCCCAGCGCGAGGCCGTGGCCGAAAAGCGCAATGCCGACAATACGGTCGAGACGCTGCACGCCAACGACGTGGGCAAACTGCCCGACCAGAACGTGGCCGAAGCCATCAAGCGCCTGCCCGGCGTGACGGCCGCCAACGATCAGGGCGAAGGGCGCTATGCGGTCATCCGCGGCATCGATCCGGGTCTGGCCAACGTGACGCTGAACGGCATGACCCTGCCCGCGCCCGAGCCCGATGGCCGCCAGGTCAAGCTCGACGATCTGCCCAGCGCGATGATCCAGGCCGTCACCGTGTCGAAGTCGCTGC
>DATMUT010000082.1:0-5708 GCA_035563755.1 Novosphingobium sp. | reverse complement strand
TACGGCCCGCACGCTGGCGGTGGCCACATCGGTGTCGATGCCCACGCCCCAGATGATGCCGCCGTCAGGCCCCACGCATTCGACATAGGCCGCCGCGCGCGCATCCGAACCGGCGCCCATTGCGTGTTCGGAATAATCCTTGACCGAGAGGGTGACGCCAAAGCTGTCGGCCAGCGTTGCCACGACCGACGAGATCAGCCCGTTGCCCCGGCCCGATACCGACTGCTCCTGCCCGCCAACGCCGATCTTGCCGGCAAAGATGCGGGTGCCGTCGGCGCCCTTGGTTTCCTCGTAGTCGACCAGCTGCAGGTGCTGCGGATCGTTGATGCGATAGGTGCGCTGGAACACGTCCCAGATGTCGCCCGCCTGCAATTCGCGGCCCAGCTGATCGGCCAGATCCTGCACATGACGGCTGAAATGGGCCTGCATGCGCTTGGGCAGCTTCAGCCCCTGGTCCTGCTCGATCACCCAGGCGAAACCGCCCTTGCCCGACTGCGAGTTGACGCGGATCACCGCCTCGTAGCTGCGGCCGAGATCAGCCGGGTCGATCGGCAGGTAAGGCACCGCCCAGAACTGGTCGTTGCGCTCGCCCTGCTTGGCAAAACCCTTCTTGATGGCGTCCTGATGGCTGCCCGAGAAGGCGGTGAACACCAGCTCGCCGCCATAGGGGTGGCGCGGGTGAACCGGCAGCTGGTTGCAGTACTCGACCGTCTGGATCACCTCGTCAATGTCCGAGAAATCCAGTTCAGGATCAACGCCCTGCGTGTACATGTTCATGGCGACTGTCACCAGGCAGCAATTGCCCGTGCGCTCGCCATTGCCGAACAGGCAGCCCTCGACACGGTCGGCGCCGGCCATCAGGCCCAGCTCGGCCGCGGCAACGCCGGTGCCCCGGTCGTTATGCGTGTGCAGGCTGATGATCGCCGCATCGCGACCCGGCAGGTTGCGGCAGAAATACTCGATCTGGTCGGCATAGATGTTGGGCGTTGCCGCCTCGATCGTTGCCGGCAGGTTCAGGATGATGGGGTGCTCGGGCGTGGGCTTCAGCACATCCATCACCGCCTCGCAGCACTCGATGCTGAAATCCAGCTCGGCGGTGCTGAAGGTTTCGGGGCTGTATTCGAAATGCCAGTCGGTGCCGGGGAAGCGGGCCGCCTGATCGCGCAGCACCTTCGCGCCGTTCACCGCGATCTCCTTGATCTGCGGCTTTTCCATGCCGAACACTACCGTGCGCCACAGCGGCGAGACGGCGTTGTACAGGTGAACGATGGCGGCGTGCGCGCCTTCCAGGCTCTCAAACGAGGTGCGGATCAGGTCCTCGCGGCTTTGCGTCAGTACCTGCACGATCACATCCTCGGGGATGCGGTCGTTCTTCACCAGCCCGCTGATGAAGTCATACTCGGTCGCGCCCGCGCTCGGGAAACCGACCTCGATCTCTTTCAGCCCGCACTTGACCAGCAGGTCGAAGAAGCGGCTCTTCTTCTCGGCGCCCATCGGGTCGATCAGGCTCTGGTTGCCGTCGCGCAGGTCCGTCGAGAGCCAGCGCGGCGCCTTGGTGATGGTGCGGCCGGGCCACTGCCGATCAGGGATGTTGATCTGCGGGAAGGGGCGATATTTGACCGAGGGGTCTTTCAGCATTGCCATGATGAAGTCTCGTGAAACTGGATTAGCGACGTGGCGCGAAGGAATGATGCGCGGTGCGGTAAGTCACCCTTGGGCGCGGCGCGCGCCCTGTCGGACCGGCACGCCAGCTCACGCCCAAGGGCGGATAAGTCGCAGGGTAAGGTCCAGCTGGCACGTCATGGGGCAAAGCCTATGCGCGGGCACGGGGGCCATGTAAAGGAAAATCGGCTGCCGACCGCTTACAGAAATGCGGCGCGCCGCCCGGCCACGGTCATGTCGAAACAGTCGAGATAGGCATCAGCGCAGGCGGCCGGGTCAAGGCTCGCCACCAGCGGTTGCAGCACATCAGGTTCGGGCCGGCCGCGTGCGCACACCTCGGCCAGGGCGCCAGCCAGCGCTGCCGGATCGCGCGAGGGAACGATGGCGCCAGCCTCGGGGCAGGTAATGATGTCGCGCAGGAAATGCGAACAATCGGTGCTCACCACCGGCACGCCATGCGCCAGCGCCTCGACCGCGACCGCCGGGCCGCCTTCGAAGCGTGAGGACACCAGCAGCGCATCGGACCGCCGCAGCCAGCCATCGATGCCCGCGACATAACCGGGGGCCGAGACCAGATCGCCCAGCCGCTGCCGGCCGATCTCGCTCACGATACGCTCGTGCAGCGCGCCATCGCCCAGCATGGTGAGATGCGCGGGCACGCGCTCGTTCAGCGCGGCAATCGTGCGCAGGGCCAGCGGCGCATCCTTCTGCGGTTCGAAGCGGCCCGCCCACAATATATGCAGCCGCCCGTCATTGGCGGGCAGGGGGGCATCGTCGCTGTCGTGATGCAGATAGACCGGATCATGCAGGGTCGACACCGGCAATCCGGGCAGCATCGCGCGCAGATCACGCTCAAGCCCGCTGTTCATCGCGCACACCGCATCGACATCGTGCCGATAGCGGCGCAGCAGCATGCGCACCGGCAAGGCCAGCAGCCCGGTCGGCACGGTGGGGTTCGATATCTTGACCACGACCGCCGGCCGATTGGGCATCTTGCCGAAAGGGATAACCAGCGGCAGGTGGAAGTTGCCGGGCAGGAACACCACATCGGGGGCGATGTCGGGAATGCGGGCTGCCATCGCGCGGCCAAGGTGAATGCGCGAGGTCAGGCTGCGCCGGACCGGCGGGTCGAGCTCGATTACCTGCACGCGCGGGTCCACCGTGTCGCGCAGCCCACCTTCGCTCGTGCCGCAAAGGATCGTTACCTTCCGCCCGCGCTTCACCCAGTGCCGGGCAAGGCCGATGGCGATGCGCTCGGTGCCGCCACGCGAAAAATCGTGGAAGCAGATGAGGATATGGCGTGCAGCTGGTGACATAGGCGGGTTTCGCGTCGCTTCTCGGCCCGATTTGCGACGAAGCGCGCCGTGCCGTGATTGGCAGGGCGCGCCCGTCGGATGCAGTTGGGGCACGCAGGCCCCGGCCGGATCAGTTCTTGGTCTGGTCGACCAGCTTGTTGGCGCCGATCCAGGGCATCATGGCGCGCAGCTTGGCGCCGGTTTCCTCGATCGGGTGACGCTTGGCGGCAATGCGCGAAGCCTTCAGTTCGGGCTGGCCGGCGCGGTTGTCGAGCACGAAGTTCTTGACGAAGCGGCCCGACTGGATGTCTTCCAGAACGCGCTTCATTTCCTTCTTGGTCTCGTCGGTGATGATGCGCGGACCGGTCACGATGTCGCCATATTCGGCGGTGTTCGAGATCGAGTAGCGCATGTTGGCGATGCCGCCTTCATACATCAGGTCGACGATCAGCTTCAGCTCGTGCAGGCACTCGAAATAGGCCATCTCGGGGGCGTAGCCGGCTTCGACCAGCGTCTCGAAACCAGCCTGGACCAGGGCGGTGGCGCCGCCGCACAGCACAGCCTGCTCGCCGAACAGGTCGGTTTCGCATTCCTCGCGGAAGTTGGTCTCGATGATGCCCGAACGGCCGCCGCCCACGCCCGAGGCATAGGCCAGGGCGATGTCATGGGCGTTGCCGGTCACGTTCTGATGGATGGCCACCAGGCAGGGCACGCCGCCGCCCTTCACATATTCGCCGCGCACGGTGTGGCCAGGGCCCTTGGGGGCGATCATGATCACGTCGATGTCGGCGCGCGGCTCGATCAGGCCGAAGTGGATGTTCAGGCCGTGAGCGAAAGCCAGGGCAGCGCCCGGCTTCAGGTTGGCGTGCAGGTCGGCGGCATAGATCGCGGCTTGATGCTCGTCGGGGGCCAGGATCATGAGCACGTCGGCCCAAGCAGCGGCTTCAGCGTTCGAGAGCACCTTGAAGCCGGCGCCTTCAGCCTTGGCGGCCGAGGCCGAACCGGGACGCAGCGCAATGGCGACTTCCTTGACGCCGCTGTCGCGCAGGTTCTGGGCATGGGCGTGGCCCTGCGAGCCATAGCCGAGGATCGCGATCTTCTTGCCGGTGATCAGGTTCAGGTCGGCATCGGCGTCGTAATAGACTTTCACTGGACGTTCCTTTCGTCGCCCCCATGCGACGGGGGCCAGGATGTGATGTGCCGGCCGCCCTGCTTGGCGCAGGGAAGCGGCGCTCTATGGTGGCGCCCCCTGCAACACAACGGGGCGCGGATCAACAGTCTTGGCGTTGCCGGCAACGCAAATCAGGACAGGCGGGCCAAATCAGGCCGCAGAAGCCCCCCGCGTCATGCCCACAATGCCCGTGCGGCCCACCTCGACCAGCCCCAGCTCGCGCATCAGGCCAACGAAGGTGTCGATCTTGTCGGGCGCGCCGGTCAACTCGAAAATGAAGCTGCTGGTGGTGGTGTCGACCACCTTGGCGCGGAACACGTCGGCCAGGCGCAGCGCCTCGACGCGGTGTTCACCCTTGCCGGCCACCTTGATGAGCGCCAGCTCGCGCTCGACATGGGGGCCTTCCTCGGTCAGGTCGATCACCTTGTGCACCGGCACCAGCCGGTCGAGCTGCGCGCGGATCTGGTCGATCTGCGCCGGCGGCCCGTGGGTGACGATGGTGATGCGGCTGACCGAGTGGTTCTCGGTGATGTCGGCCACGGTCAGGCTGTCGATATTGTAGCCGCGCGCGGTGAACAGCCCGGCGATCTTGGCCAGGATCCCCGACTCATTGTCGACGATCAGCGTCAGGACATGGCGCTCCGAGGCGGCCTGCTTGATCTTCATCATGGGAAATGCGTGTCCTTAAACCAGAGCCTTGGCTTCATCGTCCATGATCCCGGCAACGCGGTCGCCGTTCAGGATCATGTCGGTATGCGCAGCGCCGCTGGGGATCATCGGGAAACAGTTGGCATCCTTGGTCACGCGGCAGTCGACGATCACCGGCCCGTCATGGTCGATCATCGCCTGAATGCCGGCGTCGAGCTGCTCCTCGCCCTCGATGGTGATACCCTTCCAGCCATAGGCCTGCGCCAGCTTCACGAAATCGGGCAGGCTGTCGGAATAGCTGTTCGAGTAACGGCTCTCGTAGGTCAGTTCCTGCCACTGGCGGACCATGCCCATCCATTCGTTGTTCAGGATGAACACCTTGACCGGCAGGCGATACTGCGTGGCGGTGCCCAGCTCCTGAATGTTCATCTGGATGCTGGCCTCGCCGGCAATGTCGATGCACAGCTTGCCCGGATTGCCCAGCTGCGCGCCGATGATGGCCGGCAGGCCATAGCCCATCGTGCCAAGGCCACCGCTGGTCAGCCACTTGTTCGGGCCAAAGAAGTGAAAGTACTGCGCCGCCCACATCTGATGCTGGCCGACCTCGGTGCTGATGATCGGGTCAGCCGCGCGGGTCATCTCGAACAGGCGCTCGATCGCGTATTGCGGCGCGATGCTGGTTGCCTGACGCGGATAGGCCAGCGACTTCTTGGCGCGCCAGCCATCGATCCGCGCCTTCCAGACCGACAGGTCGCGGGCAGGGCGGCTGCCCCACTCGGCGATCATCTGGTCCAGAACCGTGGCGCAATCGCCCACGATCGGCAGGTCGACGGGCACGGTCTTGTTGATGCTGGCCCGGTCGATGTCGATGTGGATCTTGGTCGAATGCGGCGCGAAGGCATCGAGGCGGCCGGTCACGCGGTCGTCAAAGC
>DATMUT010000081.1:0-8175 GCA_035563755.1 Novosphingobium sp. | reverse complement strand
CCAGGTTCGAGCGGTGGATGCGCTCGAAGCTCTCGGCCACCACGGCGCGGACGCCGAGCAGGTTGGTGCCCTTGGCCGCCCAGTCGCGCGACGAGCCGGTGCCGTATTCCTTGCCGGCGATCACGACCATGGGGGTGCCATCGGCCTTGTGCTTCTGGGCCACGTCATACACCGCGCCAACCTCGTCACCGTAGCGGCTCATGCCACCCTCGATGCCGGGGACCATCTCGTTCTTGATGCGGATGTTGGCGAAGGTGCCGCGCATCATCACCTCGTGATGGCCGCGACGCGCGCCATACGAGTTGAAGTCGGCCTTGGCGACCTGGTGAGCCATCAGCCATTCGCCGGCCGGCGAGTCGGCCTTGATGTTGCCGGCAGGCGAGATGTGGTCGGTGGTGATCGAATCGCCCAGGATCAGCAGCGGCTTGGCGCTGATGATGTCGCCAACCGGCGCCGGGGTCATCGTCATGCCCTCGAAGTAGGGCGGGTTGGCCACATAGGTCGAACCGGCGCGCCACGAGTAGGTTTCGCTACCCGTCACGTTGATCGCCTGCCAGTGCGCGTCGCCCTTGTAGACGTCGGCATAGCGGGCCTGGAACATGGCGCGGTCCATGCAGCCGGTCATGGTGGTGTAGACTTCCTCGTTGGTCGGCCAGATGTCCTTGAGGAACACGTCCTTGCCGTCCTTCGACGTGCCGATCGGCGTCGTCGTGAAGTCCTCGATCACCGTGCCCTTGAGCGCGTAGGCAACGACCAGCGGCGGCGAGGCCAGGAAGTTGGCGCGCACGTCGGGGCTGACGCGGCCTTCGAAGTTGCGGTTGCCCGAGATCACGGCAGCAGCCACCAGGCCGTTCTCGTTGATCGCCTTGCTGATGGGTTCAGCGAGCGGGCCCGAGTTGCCGATGCAGGTGGTGCAGCCATAGCCGACCAGGTTGAAGCCGATGTTGTCGAGGTGCGACTGCAGGCCAGCCTTCTCGAGGTAGTCGGTGACGACCTGCGAGCCGGGGGCCAGCGAGGTCTTGACCCAGGGCTTGGGCTTGAGGCCAAACTCGTCGGCCTTCTTGGCGACGAGGCCGGCGGCAACCAGCACGCCCGGGTTCGAGGTGTTGGTGCAGCTGGTGATGGCAGCGATGGTCACGTCGCCGTCGCCAATGTCGAAGTCCTTGCCCTCGACCGGCACGCGGGCCTGCGTCTTCTTGTAGACGTCGGCCATGTCGGCGTTGAACACATCGTCGACTTCGGTGAGCGAGACGCGGTCCTGCGGGCGCTTGGGGCCGGCGAGCGAAGGCACGACGGTCGACAGGTCCAGCTCGAGCGTGTCGGTGAAGACCGGCTCGACAGCCGGGTCGATCCAGAAGCCCTGCTCCTTGGCATAGGCTTCGACCAGCTCGATCTGGCCTTCGTCACGGCCGGTCAGGCGCATGTAGTCCAGCGTCTTCTCGTCGATGCCGAAGAAGCCGCAGGTCGCGCCATATTCGGGCGCCATGTTGGCCAGCGTCGCGCGGTCGGCCAGCGTCAGGCCAGCCAGGCCCGGGCCGTAATACTCGACGAAGCGGCCCACCACGCCCTTCTTGCGCAGCATCTGGGTGCAGGTCAGCACGAGGTCGGTCGCGGTCACGCCTTCCTTCAGCTCGCCCGTGAACTTGAAGCCGACCACTTCGGGGATCAGCATCGAGACAGGCTGGCCCAGCATCGCGGCCTCGGCCTCGATACCGCCAACGCCCCAGCCCAGCACGCCAAGGCCATTGACCATGGTGGTGTGCGAGTCGGTGCCGACGCAGGTGTCGGGGTAAGCCACCAGCTCGCCGCTCTGGTCATTGCTGGTCCACACCGTCTGGGCGATGTTTTCCAGGTTCACCTGGTGGCAGATGCCGGTGCCCGGCGGCACGGCGTAGAAGTTGGCGAGCGACTTGGAACCCCACTTGAGGAAGTCGTAGCGCTCCATGTTGCGCTGATACTCGATCTCGACGTTCTGCTCGAAGGCCTTGGGGTGGCCGAACTCGTCGACCATGACCGAGTGGTCGATGACCAGGTTGACCGGGACCAGCGGGTTGATCTTGCTGGTGTCGCCGCCCAGCTTGGCGATGGCATCGCGCATGGCGGCCAGGTCGACCACGCAGGGCACGCCCGTGAAGTCCTGCAGCAGCACGCGCGCGGGGCGGTACTGGATCTCGCGCTGGCTGCGCGGGTTGGCCTGCCAGTCGGCAATGGCCTTGATGTCCTCGACCGAGACGGTGAAACCGCCGTCCTCGAAGCGCAGCAGGTTTTCGAGCAGCACCTTCATCGAGAAGGGCAGGCGCGACACGTCGCCGATCTTCTCGGCTGCCTTCTTGAACGAGTAGTAGGCGACTTCCTTGCCACCGGCGGCCAGCTTGCTGCGGGTGCCGAGGGTGTCCTGTCCGACCTGGGTCATACGGTGTAGTTCCTCACCATTGGGGCCCTTTCACGCGGCCACAGGGATGCCGGTTGGCGATGCTGTGGGCCAAGCGAAAAAGGCGTTTGTGACCGGGGGCCGATGCGCGGGTTTGCCCCCCGCGTCAAGGGCACCAAAGGTTGAATCTTGCCCCGGTGTGGCGGTATTTGAGCTAATGCGAGGCATTATCGACAAAACCTGCCCCCACCCGCAGAAATGGCCGCTTCTAAAGGCCCAGCTGCTCGATATGCGCAGCCGGCAACGCATGTGGCGCATCGCTTGCGGCGCCATTGGGGGCGTGCTGGGCGGCGCTGTCGGCGGCCGGATCGGCGCCCTGCCGCAAGCCCAGCCAGCACGCCGCCACAATCAGCACAACCCCGCCCAGCGTTGCCGGCGCGACCGCCTCGCCAAACCATAGCCTGCCCACCACAGCCGACCAGATGAAGGCGGTGTATTCGACCGGCAGCAGCCGATGGGCTGGCGCCCGCGCCCACCCCCAGGCCAGCAGCGCCAGCGAGGTTGTGGCCAGAACGGCTGCCCCCGCGACCAGCGGCCAGGCGCGCATGGGCGGCCAAAGGTCGATCCAAAAGGCGCCCGGCGCCAGGATCAGCGCGATCAGCACGCCCTGAAAGAAGGCGATCTCGGCCGGGGCGGTTTGTTGCGCCTGATAGCGCTGCAGCACCAGATTGGCTGCATACAGCACCGCCGAGCCCAGAATGGCCAGCATGCCCCACAGCGTGTCGGCCGAGGCCGGAACGCCGGCCCCGCCCACGCCGAGGCGCCCCGCGCCAATCACCGCCACCCCGACCAGCCCCAGCAGCGAGGCCCCCAGCGCCCGCCGCGTCACCTTTTCGCCCAGGAACAGCGCGGCCAGATACAGCGCGATGAGCGGCGCGATGAAGCACAGCGCCATGCCGACCGCCATGGGCGTGCGCACCAGCCCCCAGAAGAACAGATAGGCCATGCCCGCCACGACGACCGATCGTGCGACATGCAGTTTCATGCGCGCGCCATCGGGCCAGTCGGCGCGCGAGGGGCGCCACATGGCCAGCGCTATGCCCCCACCCAGCGCGCAGCGCCAGAACAGCGCCACATACACCCCCACCATCAGCGAGGCCGATTTCATCAGCGCGTCCATCAGGCTGAATGTGCAGATGCCCAGCCCCGCGGCCAGCACCGGCAGCAGCGCGCGAGAGGGCAGAAGGGAAGAGAAACGCAAGCCAGCCATCCCAACTGCCCTAGCGCCATAGTCGGGGCGCGTCATCGCCTGTTGTTGGCTATGGTGCACACACGGTTTGTCGCCCTCAGGTAACGGTCTGGCGACAGAAGATGAACAAGGGCCATGTCGAATCATTCACGGGTCAGTCAGGCGCAATGCTTGATGCAAACGCATGAAAGGGGCATTGAACGCGCAGACATGGCCGCATTCGCCTTGTGGCGCGGGCATGTGGCCGAAAATGTGGCCAGGCGTTTTGCCGGGGTGTGATGATGACGGTTTTTAGTGTTTCGCGGCAGCAGGCAGGAGTAATCGGCGGATCGGTGGCGGTTGCGGTGCTGCTGGCCTCGACAAGCGTTGCGGCGCTGGGCGCGCAGCCGGCCGGCTCGGCAGATGCCGCTTCGCGCCCCGGCAGCGCGGCGGCGGGCAGCGGCAAGTCCGCCAAGGGCATGGCGCCGACCACGCGCATCCTGCGCAGCCAAAACAGCGCCGCCCAATCGGCGGTGAGCGCGCCATCCGCGCCGGCATCCTCCGCGCCCGAGCAGCCCGCGCGCAAGGTCGCCTCGCAGGCCGGGCCTGTGCCCTCATCATCGCCCGCGGCCTCGCCATCGCCGGCGGCCTCGGCCCAGGCGGCAGCGCCCGCCCGCAGCACCACAATGGTGGTGCAGCCCACCCCCACGCCCGTCATGCAGTGGACGCTCGAGGATGCCGCCGCGCTGCTCGACGTGATCAAGGGCATTGGCGCTGAGGGGCTGATCGCCGCCGATTACCAGCCCGATGCCCTGCGCGCGGCGATTGCGGCCGGCGCTGGCCCGCAGCTTGACGAACAGGCAAGCCGCAGCTTCGACTGGCTGGCCGAGGACCTGCGCGACGGGCGCACGCCCATGCCCGCGCGCGTGCAGTGGTTCGCCGTCGACCCCGACCAGGACACCATGCCCACCGAAGCCCTGCTGGCCAAGGCGACCGGTTCGCATGACGTGGCCGGCACGCTGGCGGGCCTGAACCCGACCTATCCCGATTACGCCGTGCTGAAGGATGCGCTGGCCGCAACGCCGCGCGCCGATGTGAAGCGGCGCGATGCCATCCGCATCAACATGGACCGCTGGCGCTGGTTGCCGCGCGATCTGGGCATCATCTACCTACTGGCCAATGTGCCCGAATATCAGCTGCGGCTGGGGGTGAACGGCAAGAACATCCGCACTTACAAGGTGATCGTGGGCAAGCCGGGCCGCACGGCAACGCCGCAGCTGGCCGAAAAGGTGCAGGCGGTGGTGTTCAACCCCACCTGGACGGTGCCGCAGTCGATCGTCAAGGGCGAGGGGCTGGGCGAGAAGCTGCTGCGCAGCCCGGCGCTGGCCGCGCGCCAGAACTACAAGGTGACCAAGTCCGAGGACGGCACGATCAACGTCGTCCAGCAGCCGGGCAACAACAATTCGCTGGGCCGCATGAAGATCGACATGCCCAACGAGCACGCGATCTACCTGCATGACACGCCGGGCAAGAGCCTGTTCAACGCCACGGTGCGGGCCTTCTCGCACGGGTGCCTGCGCACCGAAAACGCGCTGGCGCTGGGCATGACGATGGCGATCGTGTCGGACAGCCTGACTCCGGACGAGGCGATTGCGGCGTATAATTCGCTGAAATACAAGCGGGTTATCATGAAGAAGACCTTCCCGGTCTATATCACCTATGTGACGATGGGCGTGGATGTGAACGGTCAATTGTCGACCTATGCCGACATCTATGACCGCGACGCGCCGGTGCTCGACGCCTTCCACAAGCCGCGCCAGATCCACACCACCCAGCGCGCCAGCACCGAGGAAGTGATCAAGCTGGATAATCCGCTGTAAGGATTGAAAAGGGATGGATACGAGGGACTCGTCCCTCGCGCTCCCTGGCTGTTTGGCGCGATGCCGGAGGGGGGCGTGCGATTTCGCGCAGCGGTTTGATAGCCTGCGGCGCCAAGGCATCCGGCCATCCACCACACGATTACCGGGAGCGCGAGGGACGAGTCCCTCGCATCTATCCCTTTACCCCGGCCCATTCACCCAGGCGATGCCGCCGAGCCGGCCAGCAATCCCCCGTCGATATCGAACTCGCTGCCGGTGATGAAGGTGGCCTCGTCGCTGGCCAGCAGCACGCACAGGGCGGCCACTTCCTCGACCCGGCCAAAGCGGCGCAGGGGCGTATCGGCCGTCAGCCTGGCCATCTTTTCCGCGCGGTCCGGCCCATCGCCCAGCATTTGCTCCCAGATTGGCGTCAGGATCGCTGCCGGGTGCACCGAATTGCAGCGGATCTGCCAGCCTTGCTGCGCGCAGTACAGCGCGACCGATTTGGTGTGATTGCGGATCGCCGCCTTGGACGAGGCATAGGCCGCCGCCCCCGGAATACCCACCAGCCCCGAGCGCGAGGACATGTTGATGATCGCGCCCGCGCCGCGCCCCTTCATCGCGCCAATGGCATAGCGGCAGCCCAGAAACGTGCCGTCCAGGTTGACGCGATGCACGCGCTGCCATTCCTCGAGCGGGGTGTTTTCGGGGTCGTGGCGGTGGCCGTGGTCGCCAAGGCCGGTGATGCCGGCGTTGTTCACCACCACGTCAGCCTGCGGCACCTGCCGGGCCAGCGCCTCCCAGTCGGCCTCTTGCGCCACGTCGAGCGGCATGAAGCGCGCGCCGATGGCGGCGGCCGCCTCGGCGCCTTCCTGCGCGTCGATGTCGGTCAAGATGACGTGCGCGCCTTCGGCCACAAAGGCGGTGGCAATGGCCCGGCCGATGCCGCGCGCCCCGCCGGTGATGACGCAGGTCTTGTCGTAAAGGCGCGGCATGAAACCTCCTGCTGGCCGCCAAAATGGCGTGTTTGCCGCAGGTTAGTCTATGTCAGCAGGCGTTGGCGGGCAAGCTGCTCAGGCGTCGGAAATGCGGTCGGCAAACAGCAGGCGGCCATTGCCCATGTGCGCCAGCGCCTGTCCGAAATCCTCGGGCGGCATGGCAAAGCACCCTTCGGAGCGGCCCAGCTTGCCAAATTTGGCGACCATGTCGGGCGCGGCATACCAGGCCGGGTGCATGACGATGGCCCGGTCGAGCGCGTTGGAATTGTCGGAATCCAGCCCGCGCAGGCGCAGCGAGGCGCCATATTTGCCCTGATACTGGTTGCAGGTGAGGTACGCCCCGCGCGAGGTGGCGTAAGACCCCACCTGATTCGAGAAATGGCGCAGCCAGCCCTCGTGCTCGGGGTCGGACCCGCGGCCATGGGCGACCAGGAACGAGCGCACCGAGCCATTGGCCATGTCGACGAAATGTAGGCGCGGCAGCGAGGAGGGACGCGAGAAATCGGCCACACCCACCAGCGTGTCGTCGAGCAGGATGCTCGAGACGCGGTCACGCTCGCGACGGGCCGTTTCGGCCACATGCCGTTCATAGGGGTTGAGGGGCGATGCCATGGCGAACACGCGCGCCGGCATGGCTGCACAGGCAACAGCACCCGCGCCCAAAGCCAGCCCTTGCCTTAACAGATTGCGCCTGTTCACCTGAAAACGATTCGATCCCGTCATGAACGTGACATATACGCCACTGTGGAAAAAATTCCATTAAGAAGCGGTGGAAACCTTTTGGCGCGCGGCGAGTTGTTGCAAATCGTCGCCCGAGAGGCGCATGACGGTCCAATCGTCCATCGGTTTCGCACCGAGCGAGCGATAAAATCCAATGGATGGCGCGTTCCAGTCGAGCACGGCCCATTCGAATCGGCCGCAGCCACGTTCCACCGCCACTTGCGCCACATGCAGCAGCAGCGCCTTGCCAAGGCCGGCGCCGCGCGCTTGCGGGCGCACATACAGGTCCTCAAGGTAAATGCCGGGCCGCCCCTCGAAGGTCGAGAAATTGGGGAAGAAGAGGGCAAATCCCTGCGGTTCGCAGGCGCCATCGGCCCCGGCCAGCTCGCCGATCACGACCTCGGCCATGGGGCGCGGGCCAAACAGGTGCTCGCCCAGCACCGCCTCGTCAAAGCGGACTTCGTGAGACAGCTTCTCATATTCGGCCAGCTCGCGGATGAAGGCGCAGATCAGCGGCAGGTCAGCGGCCGTGGCCGGGCGGATGGAGAGGGGCGCGTGCTGGGTCATGGCCACAGGGCTAGCGGCCGGTTCAGCGCGGGTCCAGCACCATCGTGTCGCCGCTCAGTTCCACGCGACCAAGGCGCCGCAGCGCGCTCTGCCCCAGCAGGTTCTGCCGCAGGCCCGGCACCACCAGCGCCTCGACATCCGACATCGTGCGCCCGCCAATCTCGATCTGGCTGAGGGGCACGCGCGCGGCCATCGCGCTGCCCGAGGCGCTGTGCACCGGCACGACATAGTCGGCCGGATCGACCCGCAGGCCCAGCGCCTGTGCCTGATCCTGCGTGATGGCCACCGTATCGGCCCCGGTATCGACCAGGAATTGCGCAGGGCGGCCATTCACGCGGGCCGAAAGATGGAACTGTCCGCTACCGTCGCGCGCCAGGGTGAGGGCATGAGGGCCATTGTCGCCGCCCAGCGCCCAGGGGTTGCCGCCGCCGC
>DATMUT010000080.1:0-5982 GCA_035563755.1 Novosphingobium sp. | reverse complement strand
GCGAGAGCATCCTGCCGGTCCTCGGCTGACCACCACACGCCCCCTGCACCATAGCCCCCCGGAGCGCCCCCGCCGATGGAAACGAAACTCTCGCTGCTTGAACGCCTCAGCTATGGCGCGGGCAATTTCGGCGCCAATCTGATCTTTGGCCTGACCGGCGCCTATCTGATGTACTTCTATACCGACGTATATCGGGTCTCGCCGGCGGTGGTGGCCACGCTGTTCCTGCTGGCGCGGGGCATCGACGCGGTGTTCGATCCGCTGCTGGGGCTGGCCATCGACCGCACGCACACGCGCTGGGGCAAGCACCGGCCGTATCTGCTGTGGTTCGCGGTGCCGTTTGCGGTGTGCGGGGTGCTGGTGTTCTGCGCGCCCGACCTGGGCGAGGGGGCCAAGCTCGCCTATATTTACATCACCTACACGCTGCTGGGCGTGCTGTTCTCCTGCATCAGCCTGCCGCTCAATTCGATGCTGCCCACGCTGACCAGCAATGTGAAGCAGCGCAACGTCACCAATGTCATCCGCGAGCTGATGGGATCGACCGCGACGGTGGGCATCGGCTATGCCGCGATGCCGCTGGTGACGGCGCTGGGCGGGCCTGACCAGAAGGCCGGCTTCCTGCATCTGGCGCTGGTGCTGGCGGTGCTCACGGTTGTGGGCCTTGGTCTGGCCTTTGCCTTCACCCGCGAGCGTATCGAGGCTGACGAGGGCCTGCACACGCTGAGCACCGGCCAGTCGCTGCGCGCGACGCGGGGCAACTGGCCGTGGATCGCGACGATGGGCGTCAACCTGTTCTTCTGGATCGGCTTTATCGGCCACGTGCAGTCGACCGTCTATTACGCCCGCGATGTTGCCGGCCATGCCGACTGGGTGTCTTCGCTCATGGCGATGATGCTGGTGATGTTGGCCACGACGGCCTGCAGCGCCTGGTCGGCCAATCGCATCGGCAAGCGCGCCACCGGCTGGATTGGCGCTGCCGTTGCCACGCTGGCCACCGCCGCCATTCCGCTCTCGAACAGCTTTGCCTGGCTGATGGCGATGAATGCGCTGGGTTATGCCGGCCTTGGCTTCCTGGGCGGCCTGCTGTTTGCGCTCATGGCCGATGCGGTCGATTATGGCGCATGGAAAAGCGGCTTTCGCGCGCAGGGCTTCCTGTTTGCCGCCTCGAGCTTTGGCGTGAAGCTGGGCATGAGCATTGGCGGCGCGGTGGGCGCATGGCTGCTGGCCCGCGCGCATTACGTGGCAGGCGCCGCGACCACCCCTGCCGTCGTCTCGGCGGTCGAGTGGAGCCATGCCTATATTCCGGCGCTCTCCTATGTGGCGATGGCCGCATCGCTGGCGCTGTTCCGTTTCCATCCCGACTATGCCGCCGGCCGGACGGGCGCCTGACGCGCCAGCCCGGCCCACGGCCACACAAGGAGCCCGCTGATGCATTGGGATTACATCATCGTGGGGGCAGGTTCGGCCGGCTGTGTGCTGGCCGAAAGGCTGTCTGCCGATGGCACGAAAAAGGTGCTGCTGCTCGAGGCGGGGGGCTATAACGTCTCGCCGCTCATCTCGATGCCGCGCGGCATGGCCAAGATCTGGATGAGCCCGAAATATTACTGGGGCTTTCCGGTCAAGGAACAGCCCGGCCGCCCCGAGGGCGAGAAGTGGTTCTATGGCAAGGGGCTGGGTGGCTCCTCGGCGGTGAACGGCACCTGGTACTATCGCGGCCAGCCCAAGGATTACGACAGCTGGACCGAGATGGGCAATACCGGCTGGGGCTGGGCCCAGATCGAGCGCTCGTATCGCGAGATGGAGGATTACCACGGGCCAAAGCCGGCCAAGGGGCGCGGTTCGGGCGGCCCGCTCGAGGTGATTACCAGCACCGACAACTCGCCGCTCACGCGCGCGCTGCTGTCGGCCGGCGAGCAGTTTGGCACCGATGTGCTGGCCGATGTGAACGAGCCGGGCCGCGCCGGCATTGGCCGCTCGCAGATGACCGTTGACCGCAAGGGCAACCGCGTTACGGCCTATACCGCCTTCCTGCGCAAGCATCAGGGCCGCGAGAACCTGTCGATCCGCACCGGCGTGCTGGTGCAGCGCGTGCTCATCGAGAACGGCCGCGCCAAGGGCGTGCTGGTCACGGCCAACGGGCGCGAGGAAGTGATCGAGGGTGCCGAGGTGATCCTCTCGGCGGGCGTGCTGACCAGCCCCAAGCTGTTGCAACTGTCGGGCGTCGGCCCGGCCGACCTGTTGGCCAGCCACGGCATCCCCGTGGTGGTCGACAATCCGGCCGTGGGCGCCAACATGAGCGAGCACATGATGGTCTCGCTCTCGTACCGGCTCAACCACATGCACGGCCACAACCGCGAGTTCCGTGGATGGCGCACCTATGCCAACGCGCTGCGCTATTTCATCACCGGCAAGGGGCTGATGTCGCGGCTGGTGCCCGATGTCTCGGCCATGGTGCCGCTGACGGGCGCGAATGACTGGCCCGACCTGCAGATCGGCATCGCGCCTTTCTCGATGGAAAGCTCGGCCGAGGACAAGCCCGAGGCCGGGCGTGGCAAGACCGAGAAGCAGCCGGGCATCAGCTTCGTCGGCTTCTATCTGCGCCCGCACAGCCGGGGCAATGTGACCATCCAGTCGGCCGATCCGGCGCAGGCGCCGCTGGTTGACGCCGCCTGGCTGTCGGACCCGCGCGACAAGGATCTGGCGGTTTCGATGGTCAAGGCCATCCGCCGCTTTGCCCGCCAGCCCGCGCTGGCCGGTTTCGTGGCCGAGGAGACCATTCCTGGCCCTGCCGTTGGCACCGATGAGGAACTGCTCGAGGCGCTGTGGTGGATGCTGAGCACGGGCCTGCATGGCACCGGCACCTGCCGCATGGGGCCAAAGGGCGCCAACAGCGTGGTCGACGACCGCTGCCGCGTGCATGGCGTCGAGGGGCTGCGCGTGGTCGACTGTTCGGTCATGCCCACGCCCATCTCGGGCAACACCAACGGCCCGGCCATGGCGCTGGCCTGGCGCGCGGCAGAGCTTATCCGCGAGGGCTGAAGCGGGCAGGGGGCGAGGGAGGTATCCTTCGCCCTCGCCAAATCCCGTTTGAAATCAGGCGCAAATGAAAAGGCCGGGGAGGCGACTCCCCGGCCTTTTGCTGTGCGACCCGATTTTGCGGGCTGTCGGGCGGCGGCTTTTGCCTGTCGCGCCCATTTTCGGCGTGGCCGCCGTATTCCTGTGCCTTGTAACCATGACCCGGCCTTGAGGGAAGGCCGGGTCATGGCTGTTGCACCTTTGGTGCGGGACCTTTCTGACTGGAGAGGGCGTCAGAAGTTGTAGGTCACGCGGCCGCCAAAGGTGCGCGGATCGGCAAACTGCACCAGATAGGCGTTGGCATAGCCGGCAGCCTCGTTGGCGGTCAGGATGACCGAGTTCTCGAGGTTACGGACATAGAGGCCAACGGTGTAGTGACCGCCGTCGGGCGCATAGGTCAGCGTGGCGTCGGTCTTGGTATAGGCCTTCTGGCTTTCGGCAGCGTCAGCATAGATCGTGAAGTAGGTGCTGGTCTGATAGTGCGTCTGGATGCGCGCCGTCAGCGAAGCGTTGCCCACGCGGAACTCGTGCTGGGCAGCAGCCGAGAGGGTCCAGCGCGGAGCCTGGATCATCTGCTTGCCGGCCAGGTTGTCGGCGGCCGGGCACGGCGTGGTCGTGACGGTGCAGAACTTCGAGTAATGCGCGTCGAGGTAGGCTGCGCTGAACTCGAGGCGGTCATGCGGCGTTGCCGACCACATCGTCTCCAGCTCGACGCCCTTCACCTTGGCGGCGCCGGCGTTCAGCACGTAGGTCAGCGCGGTGTTCGAGTCGGTTACGTTCACCTGCATCGACTTGTAGTCGTAGAAGAAGCCGTCGAGGTTGACCTGCAGCGTGTTGTTGAAGAAGCGGTTCTTGGTGCCGATCTCATACGCGGTGATGGTTTCGGGGGCGTACGAGTTGGTGGTGGCAAAACCGCCCGACTTGTAGCCACGATCGACCTTGGCGTAGAACAGGTTGCGGCGGGTGGCCTGCCAGTTGATGCCGCCGTGCCACGTCACCTTGTCGCCCGAGTAGTGGTTGTCATACACGCCAGCGGTGCCGGCGATGTTGTTGGTGCCAACCTGGTACTTCTCGTCCTTCGAGTAGCGGATGCCGCCCTCGACCTTGACGTTGGGCAGCACGTCATAACCCACCTGCGCGAAGGCCGCCTTCGAGCGCGAGCCGACGTTGTAGTTGAAGGTGTAGTAGTTGATCGGCGCAGCGGTGGTGCTGTGGATCTGGAAGTAGGTGTTCAGCGCGTCGGTCTCGTTGAAGTAGTAGAGACCGGCCTGCCAGTGCAGCGGCCCGGGCGAGCTGGAAACGATGCGGATTTCGTGGTTCTGGTCTTCCACGTTCTCGTTCTGCTGGAAGCCGTAGTTGGCCTGGGTGCCGCCGTCCTGGTCGTTGTCGCGGTGCAGGGTCGACCACTGGAAGCCGCCGAAGTAGCTCAGCGTGGCAAAGCCCAGGTCATAGTTGAACGCCCAGCGCGTCGACTTGGCCTCGATGTTGGTATAGCCGCGGTTGTTCAGGCTCCAGCCCTTGGCTGAACCGATGTTGAGCGAGCCATCGCCGTTGATGCTGGTCAGCGGCACGCCCTTGATGACGCCGCCAATGCCGTCCGACTTGACGTATTCGCCGGTCAGCAGCACCGAAAGGCGGGTGGTGGGCTTCCACAGCAGGTGGATACGGCCGCCGTTGGTGTCGGCATCATCGCCGCGGCCGGCAGCGCCATTGTCGCGGTAGCCGTCATGCGACTTGTGCTCGCCCGACACGCGGATGGCCAGATTGTCGGTGATGGGGGCGTTGATGCCCGCTTCCAGATTGATCGTGCCGTAATTGCCAACCTCGGCCGAGGCGTTGCCGGCCCACTTGTCGGTGCTGGGCTTGACGGTGGCGATGTTGATGGCGCCGGCCGTGGCGTTGCGGCCATAGAGCGTGCCCTGCGGCCCACGCAGTACCTCGACGCGATCAACGTCGAAGAGCGAGGCGTTGAGCACGAAGGCGCGCTGCAGGTAGAAGTTGTCGAGGCTGACAGCGACCGCCGGATCGCCCGTCTCGGTGTAGTTGCGGCTCGAGACGCCACGGATGGTGATCATCGTGTTGGCGTTGTTCTGCGCGAAGTTCACCGTGGGGGCGATGGTCTGCAGCTGGGCGATGTTGACCACGCCGCTGGTGGCCAGCTCCTTGCCGGTGGCAACCGTCATGGCGATCGGGGTGCGCTGCTCGGTGCTGGGCTTCTTTTCGGCAGTGACGACGATTTCACCCAGGCCGCCCGACTGCGGGGCCTCGGCCTGCGCGAAGGCGGCCGTGGGGATCAGGACGGCCAGTGCCGTGCCGGCGGCAAGAGCATATTTCTGCAGCATCGGTCTTCCTCATGTTGGGCGCGCTTGGTGCGGCTTGGTAACGTTTACATCAGAATATGATGTTTCAGTTCAATTGCAACACCCTGCGTGCGGCAGATATAAAAATCAGATTTTATACCTATATATCAATATAATGACGTGATTTCCAGCACCCACTCCGGCAGCCTCGGGTGGGGCAGGCGTGTTCGCTATGCCACAGTGATCGGGCCGCGTGTGCCGCATCGGGCCTTGTTGCGGCGAGCCGGGCGTGGCGCGAAAGCTGTGGGCGCGAATCGTCGCAAGGCCACGCTTCGCGCCTCATCGCATCAAACTATCGGGAAACCGGGGCTGCCGGCCAGCGGATACGGCGAATTGCGAGTTGCGCGAGCGATCATTTTTTCTGTGACCGCCAGCTTGAAAACGAATATCAGCAGGGGCGGGGCCGGTGCATTTCCGGGGGCAGGCCCTTGCCCGCCTGTCGGCAATGGGCAAGAAGGCCGGGACACACTGCCAGGCGAAGGGGCGAATAATGCCAAACATCAAGGATATCGCTGCCATGGCCGGCGTGTCGATCGCCACGGTTTCG
>DATMUT010000079.1:0-6308 GCA_035563755.1 Novosphingobium sp. | reverse complement strand
GGCCGCCGAGCCAAGGTTGACGATGGCAGCAGGCGCCCCCCGCCTCAGCAAGGGCAGCGCCATGCGACAGCCCAGAAATACGCCTTGCGCGCTGACGGCCATGGTGGCCTGCCAGTCGGCCAGCGAGACCGTCTCGAAATCGCCGCCGGTGGCGATGCCGGCATTGTTGACCAGCACGCCCAGCGCGCCAAACTCGGCTTCGGCAAGGGCCAGGGCGCTCTGCCAGTCGGTTTCCTGCGTAACGTCGTGGCGGCAGGCGATGGCCGACGGGCCTATGGCGTCGGCCGTGGCGGCGGCGGCGGCGGCGTCAATGTCGGTGGCCAGCACGCGCAGGCCTTGCCCCGCCAGCGCTTGGGCAATGGCCGCCCCCAGCGCCCCGCCAGCGCCCGTAACCAGCGCGGCGCGGGGGGCAGGGTGGGTCACGCCGGCTGCCCCTTTGCCGCGATGATCGAGGGGGCCAGCAGCATCAGCAGCTTCACGTCGATCGCATCGCCCAGCGCGCGCCGCTCGGCCACGAATTGCGAAATGCCCGAGAGCGGCACCCGGTGCGTGACGATCTCCTCGTCATCCACCCCGCCGCCCGGGCCAACGCGGGTCAGGCCATACGCGCGCAGCAGGGTGAAGCTCTCGGTCACCATGCCGGGCGAGGAGTAGAATTCGCCCACCACCTCCATGCGGGCCGCGCGATAGCCGGTCTCCTCCTCCAGCTCGCGGTTGGCCGCATCGGTGGGGTCTTCGTCTGGCGCGGCGTCGGTGTCGCCCACAAGGCCGGCGGGCAGCTCGATGCAGGTGCGGCGCAGCGGCACGCGATACTGCTCGACCAGCAGCACATGGTCCTCCTCGTCGATGGCCAGGATGACGGCGGCGCGAATGTTGCGGGCGCGGCTCACATATTCCCAGTTGCCGCGCTGTTTGGTGGTGATGAAGCGGCCCTGCCACACCACCTGTTCTTCTGCTTCACGCCAGGTCTGAACGATGCGTTCGCCGCCCATCGATGGATATTCCTTTGCCAGCATGGCCCCGCACATCGAGCCGCCGCCGTGATAGACCGTGCGCGCCGCAGGGCAAGAGGCGCCAACAGCGTTGTCGCGGCGAGCGCCATGTGGCACTCAGGGTTAGAAGTTACCAGTCCGTTAAGGGGGACATATGTTCGACGAATTCAAGGCCTTCATCGCGCGCGGCAATGTGCTCGACCTGGCGGTGGGTGTGATCATCGGCGCGGCTTTCGGCAAGATCGTCTCCTCGCTCACCGACGATGTGATCATGCCGATCGTCGGGCGGATCACCGGCGGCATCGACTTTTCCAGCATGTTCGTCCGCCTTGGGCCGATTCCGGCCAGCTACAAGGGCGACCCGGCCGATTATGCCGCGCTGAAAAAGGCCGGCGTTGCCATGCTGGGCTATGGGTCGTTCATCACCGCGATCATCAATTTCCTGATCATGGCCTTTGTCATCTTCCTGCTGGTCAAGGTGGCGCAGCGCATGATGCCCAAGCCCGAGGCCGCCCCGCCCGCGCCGCAAGGCCCCACCGAGGTCGAACTGCTGGCCGAAATCCGCGATGCGCTGAAGAAGGGGTAAGGCCGGCGCGCCTTGCGCCGCACCCTTTATGCCCGAAATTTTCCGACCCGGCGTGCTGGCAATGCCCGCGCCGGGTCTTTTCTTTTTCGCAGGGGCGCCTATATGCCGTCGTGCCGGCTTGTCCGGCTATGGTGATAAACTGCGGCGTGCAATAGATGCAGCGGACCCGGGGGCGGTACCCGGCGGCTCCACCATCACCACCGGCATTATGGCCGGGCCTTGTTGTCGCAAGGGTGTTGATGGGGCCGAACTAGGATCGACGTGTGTTGAAAAGCGCTGTTTTTGCCCGGGCTGAGTAACCCGTTCAAGGCTCAAATCTCATAAGTGCCAACGACAACGAAGCACTTGCTCTGGCTGCGTAATTCTAGGGCTTAACGGCCTGAAGTTACAAATACAGAACACGGTTGAACCCACCGGGTAACAGAAGGGAATTCGGGGGCCCGAGGGGGGCCTAGCAACAGAACCCCCTCACCGTTTTCGCGATGTGCTATCGCGGCCCCTTCCGTTCAACAGCAGACGCGCGGGCTTGGCAGCACAGCCGCCCCACCTTCCGGTATCGCTCTGTGATTGTCAGGCCTGGTCCTGCGCGGATGCGCGTGCCTCGTGCTTGAGGCAGTCGAGGATCTTGGCGCCGGCCAGGAACACCGAGCCGGTGCAGGCCACGAACAGCATCTTGCCGCCAAAACCGGGGAACTGCGTGAGATAGACATGGCCGCGCTGCACCGCGCCATTGGCCAGGGCAAAGATCACCAGATAAGCCTCGGGCCTGCTCTTGATGACAAACAGCCTGCCGATCTTGCCAAGCATTGCATTCCCCGATTCGGCCATCCGGGCCATGATCCAAACCAGCCTTGCGCAATCACATCATGCCGCCGGCGCTTTGCGCAATCTGGCAAATTACCGATATGGTGCAAGGGCGTGTTAACGATTGGCTAACCTTTTCTGTCCGGCTTTGAGACAGATCGCGCCAATTGTGTGCCTGCGCCGCCACGGATCGGGCGATTATGCCGCAACTGCACAAGGCCGGTTGCCAAACTGCGATGGATTGTGCAGAATAAGCGTCATTCCTCCTCCCCAGGAGTCCCCTTTCCGGCTGCGCATGGTTCTATCATGCGTGGTGCAATGTGATGGTGAGACGAATGGACGGATTGGTTGATCGCGCCGGGCTTCGGGTTGACGAGGCTCTTGCGCGCTTTGTCGAAAGCGATGTTCTGGCGCCTCTGGGGCGCGACGTGGCCGGCTTCTGGGCGGGCTTCGCGCGGCTTGTGGGCGAATTCGCGCCGCGCAACCGGGCGCTGCTGGCCGTGCGCGACGATCTTCAGATGCAGATCGATGCGTGGCATGTGGCGCGCGCCGGGCTTTCACACAATCCGGCCGCCTATCGCGCTTTTCTCGAGCAAATTGGCTACATTGCCCCCGAACCCGAGGCATTTTCGGTCACGACCAGCAATGTCGACGCCGAAATCGCCACGATGGCCGGGCCGCAGCTGGTTGTGCCGGTGCTCAATGCCCGCTTCCTGCTGAATGCGGCCAATGCCCGCTGGGGCAGCCTGTATGACGCGCTCTATGGCACCGATGCGCTCGATGCGCCGGCCGCTGTTCCGGGTGGCTATGATGCGGTGCGCGGCGCTGCCGTCATCGCGCGGGCCAAGGCGTTCCTCGATCAGGCGGCGCCGCTGGCCAATGGCAGTTGGGCCGAATGGGAAGGGCCGACCGCCGATGCGCCGCGCCCGCCGCTGGCCAACCCCGAGCAGCTGATTGCCCTGCGCGGCGACGGGCATCGCGGCGCGATCCTGCTGCGCCACAATGGCCTGCATATCGAGGTCGTGATCGACGCGACGCATCGCATTGGCGCGACCGACAAGGGCGCGATTGCCGATATTATTCTCGAATCGGCGCTGACCACCATTGTCGACCTCGAGGATTCGGTCGCGGCAGTCGATGCCGAGGACAAGCTGGCCGCCTATCGCAACTGGCTGGGCGTCATTCGCGGCGATCTGGCCGACACGTTCGAGAAGAATGGCCAGCGCATGACCCGCAAGCTGGCCGCCGACCGCGAATGGACCGCGCTCGACGGCAGCGCGCTCAGCCTGTCGGGCCGCAGCCTGCTGTTCGTGCGCAACGTCGGCCACCTGATGACCAACCCGGCGATCCTGCTGCCCGATGGCGGCGAGATCCCCGAGGGCATCATGGACGCGGTCATCACCAGCGCCATCGGCGCGCAGGATGTCGCCGGCCTTGGCGTTCACCGGAACAGCCGGACGGGCAGCATCTATATCGTCAAGCCCAAGATGCACGGGCCTGACGAGGCTGCCTTCACCAACGACCTGTTCAACGCGGTCGAGGACCTGCTGGCGCTGCCGCGCAACACCATCAAGGTGGGCGTGATGGACGAAGAGCGGCGCACCAGCGCCAATCTGGCCGCCTGCATCCACGCCGTGCGCGAGCGGGTGGTGTTCATTAACACCGGCTTCCTCGACCGCACGGGCGATGAGATCCACACCTCGATGCGGGCAGGGCCGGTCATCCGCAAGAACGCCATCAAGGGGTCGGCTTGGATTGCCGCCTATGAGGCGCGCAATGTGGGCATCGGTTTGGGCTGCGGCCTGTCGGGCCGGGCGCAGATCGGCAAGGGCATGTGGGCCGCGCCCGACAAGATGCGCGACATGCTGGCGCAAAAGATCGGCCATCCGCGCGCCGGCGCCAACACCGCATGGGTGCCTTCGCCCACCGCTGCCACGCTGCACGCCACGCATTACCACGAATGCGACGTGTTCGCCCGTCAGGCCGAAATCGCGCAGGAGCCGGTGCCCGGCCTCGAGCCGCTGCTGACAATTCCGCTGGCCGACGGCACGAATTTCAGCCCCGAGGAGATTGCCGAGGAGCTGGACAACAATGCGCAAGGCCTGCTGGGCTACGTCGTGCGCTGGATCGACCAGGGCGTTGGCTGCTCCAAGGTGCCCGACCTGAACGACGTTGGCCTGATGGAAGACCGCGCGACGCTGCGCATCAGCAGCCAGCACATGGCCAACTGGCTGCTGCACGGCGTCTGCTCGCGCGAGCAGGTGATGGCGGCTTTGCACCGCATGGCCGCCAAGGTCGACGCGCAGAACGCCGCCGATCCGGCCTATGAGCCGATGGCGGGGCGCTGGGAAACGTCGATGGCGTTCCAGGCTGCCTGCGATCTGGTGTTCAGCGGCGTCGATCAGCCCAGCGGTTATACCGAGCCGCTGCTGCACGCATGGCGCCGCAAGAAGAAGGCGGCGCAGGCCCGCGCCGCGCTCTCGATGGTGGAGTAAAGGGGATCACCCGCCTTGGCCGCTGGCCGGGGCGGGTATTCCATCAGGCGCTCAATACGCGGGCGATCTGCAAGAATTCATCGACGCTCAGCGTTTCGGCGCGGCGGGCCGGGTCTATGCCCAGCGTGTCCAGCGCGGCCAGCGCGCCGGGCAGGCCCTTCAGGCTCTGGCGCAGCATCTTGCGGCGCTGGCCAAAGGCCGCCTCGCTCACCCGCTCCAGCATCCGTGCCGAAACACCCTCGGGCATGTCGCCGGGCACGACGTGGACGATGGCGCTCATCACCTTGGGCGGCGGGGTAAAGGCGCTGCGGTGCACCTTCATGGCGATCTTGGGCTTGGCGCGCCATTGCGACAGGATCGCCAGCCGGCCAAAGGCGTCGCTGTCGGTCTGCGCGACGATGCGCTCGGCCACCTCCAGCTGGAACATCAGCGTCAGCGAAGTCCATCGCGGCGGCCATGCCTCGCCAGAAAGCCAGCCAGTGAAAAGCATCGTGCCCACGTTGTAAGGCAGGTTGGCCAGAATGGCGTAAGGCTCGCCCGGGAAGATGCTGTCGGGCGCGACCTTGGTGGCGTCGCCCTCGATCACGGTCAGCTGCCCCGGAAAGGCCGCCGCCAGTTCGCCCAGAGGCGCCATGCAGCGCTTGTCCATCTCGATCGCGGTCACATTGGCGCCCGCGCGCAGCAGCGCCCGCGTCAGGCCGCCCGGGCCAGGGCCAACCTCGAGCACGTTCTTGCCGCGCAGGCTGCCCGGAATGGCGGCGATGCGGGCGAGCAACTGCTCGTCAAACAGGAAGTTCTGGCCCAGCGCCTTGCTGGCGAACAGGCCATGCGCGTTGATAACCTCGCGCAAGGGAGGCAGGTCGGGCCCGGTCATGCGGCAGGCACCGCTGCTGCGGCGCGGCGCGCGGCGCATTGGCCGGCCATGCGGATGGCGGCGATCGTGGCGCCGGCATCGGCCAGCCCCTTGCCGGCAATGGCAAAGGCCGTGCCGTGGTCAGGCGAGGTGCGGATGGTGGGCAGGCCCAGCGTCACATTCACGCCATTGTCGAAATCGAGCGCCTTGAGCGGGATGAGCGCCTGATCGTGATACATGCAGATGGCGACATCAAAACCGGCGCGCCCGCGCGGGGCGAACAGCGCATCGGCCGGGTGCGGGCCGGTGGCATCGATGCCGGCCGCGCGCAGGGCCACGATGGCGGGCGCGATGATGGCATCGTCCTCGTGCCCCATGCGGCCGTTTTCGCCGGCATGGGGGTTCAATGCGGTGATCGCCAGCCGGGGCGCGTCAATGCCGAAATCACGCGTGAGAGCAGCGGCGGTAATAGCGCTGCGCCGCTCGATCAGCGTTGCCGACAGCAGGCCCGGCACCGCCGAGAGCGCGACATGGACGGTAATGGGCACGGTGCGCAATTGCGGCCCGGCCAGCATCAT
>DATMUT010000078.1:0-2319 GCA_035563755.1 Novosphingobium sp. | reverse complement strand
GGCGCTGCAGGCCCGTCTGCAAAGCGAATTTGCCCGCCTGCTGCCCGAAGCCGACATGGTTCTGGCATTGGCGGGATAATCCGCTTCATCAGGGGTTCAGCCGCCCGCGTGTTATGCGTAAAGAGCATTCCATGCGCATGTCGGCCCCCCTCTCCGCCTTTGGCCCCCTGGTCCGCCCTGTCGGGCGCGCGCGCACTGGCCGCCGCATGGCGCGCTGGCTGGCCACTATCGCCGCGCTCGCGCTTTCGGGGCAGGTGGCCAGCGCGCAATCCATCCTGCGCGACGCCGAGACAGAGGCGCTGTTTCGCGACATGTCGGCCCCGCTGGTCAAGGCGGCCGGCCTTGACCCCAAGAATGTCGATGTCGTGCTGGTCAACGATGGCGAGGTGAACGCCTTTGTCGCGGGCGGGCAGGCGGTTTACGTCAATTCGGGCCTGATTGCCGAGGCGGACAACGCCAATGAGGTGCAGGGCGTGATCGCGCACGAGCTGGGCCATGTGGTGGGTGGCCATGCCATCGACACGCGCGGCATGACGCAGGCCACCCATGTCACCCTGCTCTCGCTGCTGCTGGCGGGGGCGGCGGCGGCGGCCGGCGGCGGCGAGGCGGCGATGGGCATCTTCATGGCCGGGCAGCAGGCGGCGATGGGGCAATATCTGGCCTATACCCGCGGCGAGGAAGAAGCCGCCGACGCGGCCAGCACCAAGTTCCTTTCGGGCGCAGGCATTTCGGGGCGCGGTTCGGTCGAGTTCTTTCACAAGCTGCTGAAGATGGAAAACCGCTACGGCATCACCCGCAGCGACGAGGCGGCCTTCTGGTCGACCCACCCCATGACCGACGACCGTATCCAGTATCTGACCGATGCGTTCGAGAAGGACCCGGCCTGGAAGAAGCCCAACGACCCCGCGCTCGAAGCCCGTTTCGCGCGGGTGAAGGCCAAGCTCTATGGCTATCTGGCCGACCCGCAGGAGACCTTGCGCGCCTTTCCCGAATATATGACCGGCGTGCCGGCGCGCTATGCCCGCGCCTATGCCTGGCACAAGGAGGGGTTCCTCGACAAGGCGATGGGCGAGACCGACGCGCTGCTCGCCACCGCGCCGAACGACCCCTATTTCCTCGAACTCAAGGGGCAGATCCTGCTCGAGGCGGGGCATCCCGCCGAAGCGATCGGCCCCTTGCGCCGCGCCACCGATCTGACCGGCGCGCAGCCGCTGATCGCCACCACTTTCGGCCATGCGCTGATGGCCGCGGACGAACGCGCCGGCACCTCCGAACATCTGGCCGAGGCGCAGCGGGTGCTGCGCGCCTCGCTCTCGCGCGACCGCGAGAACCCGTTTGCCTGGTATGTGCTGGGCACGATCTATGAGCGCGCCGGCGATGGCCCGCGCGCGCGCCTGGCCAGCGCCGAGCAGCAATCGCTTTCGGGCAACATGGCCGAGGCGATGATGAACGCGCAGGCCGCGCTGCAGGGCCTGAAACCGGGCACCCCCGACTATCTGCGCGCCGAGGATATCGCCATGGAAGCGCGCACCGCGCTCGCCCGCGCCAAGAAGAAGCGCTAGGGGGCTAGTCCCCTTCTCCCCAGCCCATACCTGAAAAGGCCACACATGACCCTTCGCACCACCCTTGTCGCCAGCATTGCCGGCATCCTCGCAGGTTTTGCCGGCGGGGCGCTGGCGCTCTCGGGGGTGGTGCCCATGCCGCATGGCGCCAGCGACGCGATGGTGCACGACTATATCCTCTCGCACCCCGAGATCCTGCCCGAGGCGATCGACAAGCTGCGCAGCGCCGATGCGGCCAAGCAGGTGGGCGCCGTGCGCGCCGTGGCCGAGAAGCCCTGGCCGGGCGCGGTCATGGGCAACCCTGATGGCAAGGTCGTGCTGGTCGAGTTCATGGATTTTGCCTGCGGCTATTGCCGCCAGTCGCTGGCCGATGTCGACAGGCTGGTGGCGGCCAACCCCGACCTCAAGGTGGTGCTGCGCGAGCTGCCCATTCTGAGCCCGGCCAGCGTGGATGCGGCCAAGATGGCGCTGGCCGCCGGCGCTCAGGGCAAATATGGCGCCTTCCACCATGCCATGTATGACGCCGGGCGCCCCGATGCGGCCAGCATTGCCGATGCCGCCAAGAAGGCCGGCATCGACATGACCCGCGCGGCCACCACCATTGCCAGCCCGCAGGCCCAGGCCGAGATCGAGGGCAATCTGGAGATGGCGCGCAAGCTGGGGCTGAACGGCACACCCAGCTGGATCGTGGGCGACAGGCTGCTGAGCGGGGCGGTGGGCTATGACGCGCTGGCCCAGGCGATTGCCGCCGCCCGCC
>DATMUT010000077.1:0-2461 GCA_035563755.1 Novosphingobium sp. | reverse complement strand
GGCATGCGAGCCGGCAACGGCGGGCGCTGCGAGCACGGGCGGGCAAACGGGTGGCGCAACCCCTGGTGACGGCGTGCGTCCGGCAATGATCTACAACATCCTGCGCTTCATGACGCTGCCCGAGGCGCGCGCGCGGCTGCGGCTGTGCGTGCGCAAGGGGGACGCGCTGGCGCCGGGGCTTCAGGCGCTGGGCGGCGAGCCTTTGGGCGCGGGGCAGCTCGAGGTGGATGTTATGCCTTCGTTTGCAGATGGTTCGCGCGGCTGCGACGTGATCTATGCCGGCAATGCCCCGGCAGGCAGCCTTGTGCCCGGCCACGGCCAGATCCTGATCGGTGAAGGCCAGCGCTTTGCCGAGGATGGCGGCACGGTCGCCCTGCTTTCGTTTGGCGGACAGGTCCGCTTTGCCATCAACGCCCGCGTGGCCAACCGCAGCGGTATCAGGGTCAGCTCGCAATTGCTGCGGCTGGCAGCAAAGGTCGTGAACTGATGATACGCATGATGATCCCCGGCATGGCGCCGCCTCCGTTCCGCTCGCGGCTGACCGAACTCACGCTTCTGGTTACGGCGCTGGCTCTGTTGCTGTCGGGGGTGGGGCTGATCGCGGTGCAATATTCGCACGAGCGCGACGGCACGAGCCGGCATTTTCACGAGCTGGCGCAGGTTCTGGCGGCCAATCTGGGCGCGGCGGTGGTGTTCGATGACCAGTCCACAGCCGAGGCACTGGTGCATTCGGCCGGCCATGTGCCCGACATCGTCTGGATCGATGTCGACGGGCAGCAGGGCAGGCAGGTCGCCTCGTTTTTCACGCCGGGCATGACCGCGGCCGAGAATGCGCAGGCCCGGCGGCTGGCGTTGACGCCCGGTTATGCCGAGATGGGACGCGCCTTTAGCGATTTTGGCTATTACCGCGAGCCTATTCACGCCGATGGGCGCGTGGTGGGCATGCTGGTCATCGGCTTTCGCTATCGCAGCTTTGGCCAGATCGCGCGCGACACGGTGCCCATCGCCATCACGGTGCTGGCGGTCAGCATGGCCATTGCCATGGCCGTTTCGGCGCAGCTCAACCGCATGATGATGCGCCCGCTCGACCGGATGAAGGCGGCCATGCACGAGGTGCGGCGCTCGGGCGATCTCAAGGCGCGGGTGGACCCGGTGGGCGACCCCGATTTTGACGACATGATCGAGGGCTTCAACACCATGCTGGGCGAGATCGAGGGGCATAATGCCCGCCTGGCCAAAACCATGGCCGATCTGGCCGAGGCGCGCGATGCGGCCGAGAGCGCCAGTGTCGCCAAGTCGGAATTCCTGGCCAACATGAGCCATGAGCTGCGCACGCCGCTCAACGCCATCATTGGCTATGCCGAGGTATTGCGCGAGGACCTGAGCCGTGTGGGCATGGTGCGCAGCATCGAGGATGTGGGCTGGATCTGCTCGTCCTCGCAGCAATTGCTCGAGCTTATCAACAGCCTGCTCGACCTGTCCAAGATCGAGGCCGGGCGCATGGAGCTGGACATCCACAGCTATGACCTGCCCAGAATGCTGACCGAGGTCGAGGCGCTGCTGGTGCCTCTGGCGGCCAAGGGGGGCAACACGCTGACGCTGCGGGTCGACCCGGCGCTGGGGGCGGTGATGGGCGATTCGACCAAGCTGCGCCAGTGCTTGCTCAATCTGGGCAGTAATGCCTGCAAGTTCACCAAGGATGGCTTTGTCGAACTGCAGGCGCGCGGCGAGGAGGGGCAGCTGGTGTTCCAGGTGTCGGATACGGGCATCGGCATTGCCGAGGCCGATATTGCCCGCCTGTTCACCCCGTTTGTGCAAAGCGACAGTTCAACCACGCGCCGTTTTGGCGGCACGGGCCTTGGGCTGGCGCTGGTCGAGCGGTTCACGCAGATGATGGGCGGCACGGTGTCGGTCAGCAGCGAAGTGGGCTTCGGGTCGGTCTTTACCATCCGCCTGCCGCGCGACATGACCAGGCCTGCCTTGCCCGCAGACGCGGCGCCGGACGGGGCAGAAGACATGCCAGCGCCCGCCACCGACACCCGGCCGGCATCAGCGACAAGCGAGGCGCCACGGCGCGCCCGCCCGCTGGCGCTGATCGTCGATGACGAGCCGAGCAGCATCGAGTTGCTGCGCCGCATGCTCGAGCGCAATGGTTATGATGTAGCCTTTGCCGCTGACGGACAGGCCGGGCTCGACATGGCTCTTGCGCAAATGCCCGACATGATCCTGCTCGATCTGGGCATGCCGGGCATGGATGGGTGGACGCTTCTCGACCAGCTGAGCGCTGACCGGCAACTGGCGCGGATCCCGAGCATCGTGGTGAGCGTGGATGATCGCCGGCGCATCAGCATCGAGAAGGGGGCCAGCGACCATCTGGTCAAGCCTGTCCGCGCCGAGGAGCTTGAGGACATCCTGCGCCTGTATGCCCGCCGCCGCAACGGCACCATCCTGCTGGCCGAGG
>DATMUT010000076.1:0-3002 GCA_035563755.1 Novosphingobium sp. | reverse complement strand
CACCTCGCCCGCCACGCCCACTCTTGCGTCGCCCACTCTTGCTTCGCCCACTCTCGCTTCGGCAACGGTGCAGGCGGCAAACATGCCGGCAACCGGCAGGATCTTGCCGGATGCCTTGCCGGATGGCGCAGGCGCCCTAACGGCGAAGATTAATACAGTTTTTTCAAAAACTAAGGGTTTGTCCGGGGATGCGCCGACGGCCTCGGACGGGCAAAATGGCCGCGATGACGAGGACAACACCTCTCCTTCGGCCACGACGCCCGACGATACCGGCAACGCAGCTCCCGCAGCCGCGCCCGCTGTCGTGCCGGTTCCAACGCCCGATGCAGGGCTGGTGCAGATGATGGCCCTGCAAACCCTGCCCCGCGACCTGAACCAGCCCGTTCCGACCGGCAGCACCCCGACCGCCAGCGCTTCAACTGGGAGCGTGCAGACCGGCATGACCCAAGCCGGCACGTCTCAAGTCGGCACGTCCAGCTCCGGCAAGGCTAGTGGCGCGATCGCCAGTGCCACGATGGTTTCGGCCCGCGCGCTCACTTCGGCGTCGTGGCCCCAGACTGCGGCGCAGCCCTTGGCCGCCGGCGCGACGGCCGCAACGACCAGCAGCCAGCCCGCCGTGCCGCCACAGCAACCGGCCAACACCGGTTCGGCCACGACGACTGCCGCCGATTATGCGGCGCCCCTGACCGACACCAACCGCGACACCGCAACCACGGCCACGGCCCTGAGCAACGGCTATGTCACTGCGACCCCGGCCAATACCACGCCAGATCCGCAGGCTACCTCCACCAGCCCGCTGGCGCAAAACACCCTGGCCAGCGCCTATGCCGGACAAGGCGCCGCGCTTGCCATAGCCAGCACCGCCCAGCCCGCCACGCTGTCGCGGCTTGGCGCCATGCCGCGCATGACGCTGGCGCCCAAAGCCGGGCAGGCAACGACGGGCGCGGCCGTGCAGCGCACCAGCGATACTGTGTCGCCCCGGCAGGCCACCCGCGACAACAGCGCTATCCCGGCGGCCAACAGCAACGCCGATACGCCAGACCCCGCCTCGCAGCAGGATAGCCCCGTGCCGCCAGCCTCCGTCACCGCGGGGCAGAGCGGCGATACCGCGCAGGCGGCCACCACCAGCGCGCCCGCCTTGCCGGCCGCCGCTGCTGCTGCGCCAGCCGATACCGCACCGCAGGCCCAGCCCACCGCCATCATGGCCAGCACGCAGATCCCCCTGGCGCCGGTGGCATCGCCCACCCTGTCGGCCAGCTCGCTGCAGAACACGCAAAGCGCGGCGCCCGACATGGCCCAGCTGGTCGACCGGCTGGTCGAGGCGCGCGCCATGGTGCGCGCAGGGGCTGGCGCACAGGTGGTGCAGGCTTCGCTGGCTCACGGGCAGTTTGGCAAGGTCGGGTTGCGCTTCGAACAGGGCGAGGACGGCCTGAGCGTCTCGCTCTCGAGCGCCGATCCCGATTTCGTGCCCACGGCGCAGGCCGCGCTGATGCGCAATGATGCCGCTGCAGGCATCGCCGCGCCAACCGCCTCGGCCAGCACCAGCAACCAGAACAGCGACACGCCCGGCCAGAACGGCAACAACGGCCAGCCGCGCGCCGATCAGTCGGGCCAGCAAGCCAGCAACGCCGGCGCCAGCTCGGCCGATACGGGCGGGCGCCAGCAATCGGGCCAGCAATCGGGCCAGCAATCGGGTCAGCAGGCGGGCCAACAGGCCAGCCAGCAGGCGTTTGTCCGCCCGGCCGGCAGCAGGCCCGCAGCCGCATCGGCCGCCGCTGTCCAGACAAGCGATGCCCAGGCCCAGGGAGGCATCCTGGCCTGAGCATCCGCCCTTTATTGCCCCGCCACCCTCCGTTTGACGCCCGATTTACGAAAGACCACCGATGAGCAAGGACAAGGACAAGGCTGAAGGTGATGCCCCGGCAAAGGCAAAAAGCCCGCTGATGCTGATCGTTATCACTGCCGTGCTGATGCTGGCGGTGGGCGGCGGCGGCGCATTTGCCATGGTCAAGATGGGCATCATCGGCGGCGGCGAAAAGAAGCACGAGGAGCTTGGCCCCAAGCTGCTCAAGAAGGGCGATGTCGACCCCTATGCCCCCAAGAAGGAAGGCGGCGATGAAGGCGGCGCCAAGGAAGTCGATGGCGAAGGCGGCAGCCCGTACCAGACGAACTACTACAGCTTTCACGACGATTTCACCTCGAACCTCAAGAACTCGACCTCGCTGGTGCAGGCCTCGATCGCCTGTTCCACCCACCGCGACGGGCGCGTGCTGATGTGGTTGAAAAAGCACGAGCTGGCCGTGCGCTCGGCCATGCTGGCCGTGCTGGCCGATACGCCCGATGAAGACATGCAGTCGCCCGAGGGCAAGGAGAAGCTGGCCAAGCGCCTGACAGCGGCCATCAACAAGGTGCTGATTGCCGAGGAAGGCTACGGCGGCGTCGACGACGTCTACTTCAAGAGCCTGCTTGTGCAGTGAGCGCGAGACAGCCTGCCAACACACCCATTTGTCCCCTCCGACGGATCGCGACACACACCCGCCCATGACTGCAGACCGCCCCTTTCACGCCGAACGCCCGCTGGCCCGCCATTGTGCCGAGCTGTTACGCTCGGGGCCTGGCGCCGACGAGCTGCTGCCCCTGCTCGAACGCATGGGCAAGCGGTTGTCGCGGCGGCTGGCTGGCGCGCTGGCGCCCATGCTGGGCGGCGAGGCGCCGGGCGTGTCTTGCACATCCGCGCGCATGGGCGACCTTGAGGGCCTGTATCGTTCGGTGGCCAGCCTTGCGGCCAACAGCCTGTTGAATGTGGGCGAGGAGGACGCGCCCCTGCTGGTCACGATCGAGGCCGAACCGGTGCTGCGCATTGTCGACCGCGCCTTTGGTGGCAAGGGCGAGGCGCCCGGCCCCCTGCCCGACAGCTTTCCCATGGCCGCCGAGCTGATGATCGGGCGGATCGAGGGCGTGCTGGCCGAGCATCTGCGCGCGGCGCTTTCGGCAACGGCGGG
>DATMUT010000075.1:0-4367 GCA_035563755.1 Novosphingobium sp. | reverse complement strand
CCCCGCCGATATGCACTGCGGCACAGGGGGCACGGGGGACCAGCCCCCGCCTTCCCCCTTGCCTTACTTGCCCGCCAGCTGCGTTTCCAGCTCGCCCAGCACGCGGTAGCAGTCGAACACCTTCTGCACCGACGAGTTGGGCTCGCGGCCCTCGCGGATGGCGGCGATGAATTCGCGGTCCTGCAGCTCGATGCCGTTCATCGACACGGCCACATGGCTCACGTCGATCGGCTCTTCCTTGCCGTTCACCAGATCGTCGTAACGGGCGATATAGGTCGCGCTGTCGCCGATGTAGCGGAAGAAGGTGCCGAGCGGGCCGTCGTTGTTGAACGAGAGCGACAGGGTGCAGATCGCGCCCGTCTCGCTCTTGAGCTGGATCGACATGTCCATGGCGATGCCCAGCTCGGGGTGAATCGGGCCTTCAACCGCGTTGGCCTTGACGATCTTGCCCGCCTGATAGGCAAACAGGTCGACGGTGTGGGCCGCGTGGTGCCACAGCAGGTGGTCGGTCCAGCTGCGGGCCTCGCCCTTGGCGTTGATGTTCTTGCGGCGGAAGAAATAGGTCTGCACATCCATCTGCTGGATGTTCAGCTCGCCGGCGGTGATCTTGTTGTGCACATACTGGTGCGACGGGTTGAAACGGCGGGTGTGGCCAACCATCGCCACCTTGCCGGTCTCGGCCTGCACCTTGAGCACTTCCTGCGCATCGGCCCAGCTGTCGGCCAGGGGGATTTCCACCTGAACGTGCTTGCCCGCCTTCATGCAGGCGATGGCTTGCGCGGCGTGCATCTGCGTCGGCGTGCACAGGATCACCGCGTCAACGTCATCGCGGGCCAGCGCGTCTTCCAGCTCGGTCGAGCTGTGCTTGGCGCCGTACTTGGCGGCAACAGCTGCGGCCTGCTCGCCGGTGCGGCTGATGATCGAGGTGATTTCGACGCCCGGAATGTTCTTCAGGCCATCGAGGTGCTTTTCGCCAAAGGCGCCGGCGCCGGCAAGGGCAATACGCATGGGGGATATGTCCTTATGCAAAGGGATCGGGGCGCCCCTGCCAGAGCGCCCCAACGAAATTCAGTCGGCCGGTTCAAGCACGATATGGCCGATGGCCGTGTTCGAACAGGGCACGTGATAGTGGCGGTGCAGCAGCTTGGTCTTCTTGCCCAGCGCGCCGCGCATGATGAGCCACATGACCATCTCGATGCCTTCCGACCCGGTCTCGCGGATATATTCCACGTGCTGGATCTGGCGCAGCTCGTCGGTCTCGCCGATCAGGCCGTCGAGGAACTTGTTGTCCCACTCGGCATTGATGAGGCCGGCGCGGGCGCCCTGCAGCTGGTGGCTCATGCCGCCCGTGCCCCAGATCTGCACGTTCAGATCCTCGGGATAGCTCTCGACGGCGCGGCGGATCGCCTCGCCCAGCGCCCAGCAGCGGTTGCCCGACGGCACCGGATAGGTGACGACATTGACGGCCAGCGGGATGATCTTGCACGGCCACTGCTCGGGCGCGCCGAACATCATGGTCAGCGGCACGGTCAGGCCGTGGTCGACGTCCATCTCGTTGATGATGGTCATGTCGAAATCATCAAGGATCAGCGACTGCGCCACATGCCAGGCCATGTCCGGGTGGCCGTACACGTCGGGCACCTTGCGCGGGCCCCAGCCTTCGTCGGCCGGCTTGTAATGCTCGCCCGTACCGATGGCGAAGGTCGGCACGATCTTCATGTCGAAGGCCGAGGCGTGGTCGTTATAGACCAGGATCACCACATCGGGCTTTTCCTGCTCTTCCCACTTCTTGGTCCATTCATAGCCATCGAAGATCGGCTTGAAATAATCATCGGTCGACTTGCCGAAATCGGCCGCCACGCCCAGAAGGGGCACATGGCTCGAGCCGACACCTGCGGTAATGCGTGCCATAGTCTCTCTCCCTTATTCGCTCTTGGCCTTGGCCGGGGCCACGGCGGGCCGCCCATGGGCCAGATTATCCTTGATCGAGCGATTGTTCTCGGGGCTGCGGCCGCCGGCCACCATCATCGCGGTATATTCCGGGAAGTTCATGTCGGTCATCGACGACACCGCCTCGGCAAAGCTGAGCCCGTCGGTCGAGAACAGCTTCGAGAGGAAATAGACGTTGCCGCCCATGTCGAGCAGCGCGTTGTAATCGCGCGCCAACAGGGCAGCCTTACCCTCCTCGCTGATCTGCCACTCGTCGAGATAGGCGCGCTCGTCCTTCTTAAAGCGCTCCCGGTTCTCGGCCTTCATCAGGCTCATGGCGAACTGGTTGATGTGATAGCCGTGGCGGGCGCGGGTCGCGGTGTACACGCGCGTGCCGGGGATGTCGTCAAACTCGGCCAGATAGGCCTTGATGTCGCTGGTGGGCTTTTCGATCACAGGCCCCTCTCCTTCAGTTTCTTGTCGAGCCGCGGGAAGACGCGGCGCGCGTTGCCTTCGAAAATCGCGTGGCGTTCGGCGTCCGAAATGTCGAGCGCGTCAACATAACGCTTGGTGTCGTCGAAATAGAAGCCCGTGGTGGGGTCGATGCCGCGCACCGCACCCACCATCTCGCTGCCGAACAGGATGTTCTTGTTGTCGATCACGTCGGCCAGCAGGTCGATGCCCGGCTGGTGGTAGACGCAGGTGTCGAAAAAGATGTTGTTCATCAGATGCGTGTCGAGCGACGGCTTTTTCAGCATGTCGGCCAGACCGCGATAGCGGCCCCAGTGATAGGGCACCGCGCCGCCGCCATGCGGGATGATGAAGCGCAGGGTCGGGAAGCGCGAGAACAGGTCACCCTCGAGCAGCTGCATGAAGGCGATGGTGTCGGCCGCGATGTAATAGCCGCCCGTCGCATGCATCGCCGGATTGCACGAACCCGAGACGTGGATCATCGCCGGCACGTCCAGCTCGACCATCTTCTCGTAGATCGGGAACCAGTATTCGTCCGTCAGCGGCGGATGCTTGAAGTGGCCGCCGCCCGGATCGGGGTTCAGGTTGCAGCCGATGAAGCCCATCTGCGTGACGCAGCGCTCCAGCTCGGCGATCGAGCTGGTCAGGTCCGCCTCGGGCGACTGGGGCAGCATGCAGACCGGCGCGAAGATCTCGGGGTACAGGCCCGCGACGCGGCCGATCAGGTCGTTACACACCTGCGCCCACTTCACCGCGACGCTCTGGTCGCCAACGTGGGGGGCCATGGCGCTGGCGCGGGGGCTGAAGATCGTCATGTCGGCGCCGCGCTCTTTCAGCAGGCGCAGCTGGTTGGCCTCGATCGTCTCGCGGATTTCGTCGTCGCTGATCTCGGGATAGGGAGGCGCCGCCTCGCCGGCCTTGAACGCCGCCTTCTGCTGCTCGCGCCAGGCGTCATGCGCCTTGGGCAGCACCGTGTAGTGGCCGTGGCAGTCGATAATCAGGGTTTTCTTGTCGGTCATGGGGGTTACTCCCTCCCTTCGATCAGTCTGTCGGTGCGCCCGGCCATCTCGCGCTGACGCGCAACGGTGCCGCGCGTCATCTCCGGCTCGATGCCCAGCGATTGCAGGGTCTTGGCGGATTCTTCCATTTCGGCCGCGCGGCGAAGCCCATGCGTCACCATGCGTTCGATATTATAGGCGGCCTTCTCGGCCCAGGGCCTGGCCTTCTCGCTGGCGTCCAGGCTGGCCAGCACCTCGTCGACGACGCCGGCAGCCTGCGCGCCCAGCATCATCTCGGCGGTCAGCGCCTCGACGCCCTTGACCATGACCGAGCGGATCATCTTGATGGCGCTCGCGCGGCCGATTTCCTCGCCCACCACGCGCACATTGGCAAAGCCGGCCGCCCGCAGCAGCGCCTCGGCCTCGGCGGCATGTTTGCCCGCCAGCAGCAGCGGCACCTTGAGCCGCGCCGGGTCGACCGGGGCCAGCACCGCCACATCGACATAGCGCCCACCGGCCGCCTCGATGGCCTTGGCCGCAGCGCGCTTGGTATCGGGGGCCACCGAATTGCAATCGCACCAGATCGCGCCCGCAGGCAGCAAGGCGGCATAGTCCTGCGCGGCGGGCAAGGCGGCATCGGCGGCAACCAGCGAAAGCACCAGCGCGGCGCCGGCCATCACCGAACCCGCATCATCGCCACTGCGCAAACCATCGGCCAGCGCTGCCGCGCGGCGTTCGGGCTTCACGTCCCAGGCGGCGGCGCGCGACGCCCATTCACCCGCCCGAGCAAAGGTCGATCCGGCCTCGCCATATCCGATAAGGGCAATCTGTTGCGCCACTTTGCCTTCCAATCCCCACATCCGGCAGGCGACATGCGAGCAATGCCCGGCGCGCGCCAATCGAAAGCGCCTCCACGTCATAAATTTTCACAAATCAGTTTTCCGCGAGGCCTGTTTTCAGCCCCTTTTC
>DATMUT010000074.1:0-7020 GCA_035563755.1 Novosphingobium sp. | reverse complement strand
TACGACGGGTATGACGGCAACGGCTTCAAGATCGACGACATCGAGCTGCCGACCAACTCGAACCGCGTCTACGAAGCGGGCAACCTGGCGCACCGTCCGCGCGCCAAGGGCGGCTACTTCCCCGTCGCTCCGGTCGACAGCTGCGTCGACATCCGCGGCGAGATGGTCTCGACCATGATCGGCATGGGCCTGCCCTGCGACAAGCACCACCACGAAGTGGCCTCGGCACAGCACGAGCTGGGCCTGACCTTCGGCACGCTGGTGCAGACCGCCGACCGCATGCAGGTCTACAAGTACGTCGTGCACCAGGTCGCGCAGGCCTATGGCAAGACGGCAACCTTCATGCCCAAGCCCATCAAGACCGACAACGGTTCGGGCATGCACACCCACATCTCGATCTGGGAAAAGGGCAACCCGCTGTTCGCCGGCAACGGCTATGCTGGTCTGTCGGACATGTGCCTGTACTTCATCGGCGGCGTCATCAAGCACGCCAAGGCCCTGAACGCCTTCACCAACCCGACCACCAACAGCTACAAGCGTCTGGTGCCGGGCTATGAGGCCCCCGTGCTGCTGGCCTACTCGGCCCGCAACCGTTCGGCTTCGTGCCGTATTCCCTACGGCGCCGGCGCCAAGGCAAAGCGCGTGGAATTCCGCTTCCCCGACGCGATGGCCAACCCGTACCTGTGCTACTCGGCCCTGCTGATGGCTGGTCTTGACGGTATCAAGAACAAGATCCACCCCGGCGAGGCGATGGACAAGAACCTGTACGACCTGCCCGCCGACGAGCTGGCCCAGGTTCCGACCGTTTGCGGTTCGCTGCGCGAAGCTCTGGACTCGCTGGCCGCTGACCACGACTTCCTGCTCGAGGGCGGCGTGTTCACCAAGGACCAGATCGAGTCGTACCTCGAACTGAAGTGGCCCGAAGTGATGCGCTGGGAAACCACGCCGTCGGCCGTCGAGTTCGACATGTACTACAGCGCCTGATTTGGCGCTTGCGGGCAGGGCGCCATCGCCCCGCCCGCAGGTACACACAAAAGGCCCGGCAAGGCTTGCGCTTTGCCGGGCCTTTTTGTTGCGCCGGTCAAACGCGCGCCAAGGCGATGGAACAATGCCCCCGCCAAACCTGTTTCACAGGGCAGATCAACCCACCCTTTGACAGGAGGCGTTCCATGTTCCTTGGTCTGCTTGGCATCCTCGCGCTTGCCTGGATCATCAGCTTTGTGGTGCTGCACGTCAGCAGCGCGCTCATTCACCTGCTGCTGCTGGCCGCTATCATTGCCGGCGTGCTGCACTTCGTAACGGGCCGCTCGTCGGGCAACAGCACTTCGGCCTGATCCCCGCCGCAACGGCACCATCAAGGCGCGAGGGGCCCCCCCCCTCGCGCTTTTGCTTTGCCCGTCAGTAATCCTTGCTGATCTTGGCGTTCACACTCTGGCGGCCAGTACTGGCCACGCTGCCCAGCAGGGCCAGCCAGTTGGTCAGGCGGAATTCCAGGTTGGTGGCCGAATAACCACGCCCATCGCTCACGATCTCGGCATAGAAACGGCGGCCCAGATATTTGCCCACAGCCACCCCGGTCTGCCGGTTCTGCGAAGCATCGGCGTCAACAATGCGCAGCCGGTCAAGGCCGATCGCCGAGCGCAGCTTGTTGATCGGATCAAGCCCGCCGCCGCCGTGCATGGCCGCCAGCGCTGCCCCCAACTGCACCGCCTCGGGCGCCGAAATGGACGACACCGACGAGCCGAACAGGATGCGCGCCAGCAGTTCCTCCTCGGGCAGGCTGGGCGTCGAGGCGAAGGTGATTTCGGGGCGCAGCGATGTGCCGCGCACCGACACAGTGGCCGTCAGGCTGTTCACATCGGCGCTGGCCTGGATATCGAGGCGCGGATCAGGCGGGCTGCCCCCATCGAAGGTGATATGACCGCGCGTCAGCTCAAACCGCTTGCCGGCGAACTCGTACGCGCCCTCGACCATATCGGCGCTGCCCGCAATGGCGGGGTCAGTCAAAGTCCCGCGCAGCTTGATCGCTGCCCGCCAGCGGCTGTCGAGGCCCAGACCCATCACGCTGATGCCGCTGCCCTGCGCATCGACCAGCAGCCGCCAGGGCATCTGCCGGTCGCTGGCCGGGGCCACATCGGCGCGGCGGTTCACCTCGCGCACGGTAATGTCGGGCAGGGCCGCGGCGGCAGCTGCCTGCCCCAGCCGCCAGCGCGCATTGTCGATAGTCACGCGCCCGGCCATGATCCCCACCAGCCCGTCGGACTGCAGCCGCAGCGGACCGGTGGCGGTAAAGGCCATGTCGGGCCGGGCGATCAGCTGCGCGTGACGCGCCGAAAGCGCCACGTCGATGGTCGGCCCGTGGCCCTGATCCATCCCCGAGAAATCAACCTTGCCGCTGCCGGTAACCGCGCCGCCACCGGCCGTATGCCCGTTCAGCGTCGAGAGCGTGAGCGCCCCTCCGGCAAAATTGCCGCGCGCGGTAATGCCGGTAATATCGGTGCCCGATGCGCCCGATTGCAGGCGCAGATTGTCGCTGGCCAGCGAACCACGGATTTGCGGCGCGTCGATACTGCCATTGATGTCGGCGGCAATCGACACAGGCCCCGTCAGGTCGAAACTGTCCATCGCCATCAGCCGCCACAGCGCGTCAGCCGGCCCGCCATAGCGCATCTGCGCAAACAGATGGCCCGCGCTCAGCCGCTCGCCCAGCGTGCCGCTGGTGGGCAATTGCGCGATGCGGGCCTGCAGGCGGCCGTTTGCCTTGCCGTTCTCGCTGGCAATGGCGCGCAGCTCCAGGCTTTCGGGCGCCAGATGCCCGGCCAGCGCGACATCGATCGGTCGCGAGGTCAGCACCATGCCCGAGCGGCTCAGCCCCTTGACCAGCAGCCGCGCGTCGCCTTCGGGCAGGTGTTCGCGCTGCTGGTTAAAGATCACCTGCCCCGACGCCTTGCCCCCCAGGCCAATGTCGGAAAACACCACGTCGGCCAGCGAGAGCGGCATGTCGGCCAGCCCCAGTTGCACCACCACCGAACCATTGCCCACAACGCCCGAGGCGACCATCCGCCCACCGCCAAAATCCACCTCGGCAGGCGCCAGGCGCCACCCGGCGCTCAGCCCATTCTCGCCCTGCTCGGCGGTGAAGACAGCCCGGGCCGGCATGGCAATCTTCTGGCCGGCAAAGCTGCCGCCAGCCAGCACCGCCAGCCTGTCGGGCGCCACCTCGCCCAGCAGTTGCAGGAAGAAGCGGCTGCCCCGGCGGCCCGCAATATTGGCCGTCACCCGGCCCGCGCCATCGGTCAGGCTGGCCGTTGCGCCCAGCCGGCCCACGAACAGCCGGCCCTTGCCAATGCCCTGCGCCTGCACCTCGCCCGAAAGCGTGGTGTGGTGCTTGTGGAACCGCCCCTTGGCGATCAGGTGCCCCTGGCCAATGGTCAGTGGCCGCGTGCCGCCAAAATGCGCCTGCTTGGCGTCCAGCACCAGGTCAACGCCCTGCCCCTCTTCCTCGGCCGCCAGCGCGATCTGGCCGCTCATGCCGCCGCCTGCCACCTCCAAAGTGCCATCCACGCCGCCATGGCCCAGCGTGACCGCGCCAGTCACATTGGTGTTCGACAAGGACAGGCGCCGCAGATCGAGCCTTGCGGGCGCCCCCGCCGGGAATGTGAGCGCCATGGTGCCATCGAACGGCCCCAGCCCCGACTGCCCCTTGCCATCGACGCGCAGCGCGCCGGTGTCCGTCTCGGCCGAGAGCGCCAGCGTCACGTCCTTGATGCCGGCAGCAGGCAGCGGGTCGACAAAATGCAAGGTGCCTGTCGGGCTGCCCTCGCCCACATGCAGCAGCGCCTCGAACGAGCCCCAGCGGGCCTGCTGGCCGGCTGCATCCATCTCGATCTGGCCATCGGCCAGGCGGCGCGCCTTGATGTCCATCGTCAGCCGCGTGGCGCTCAGCTGCCCCTGAGGAATGACCAGGAAATGCCCCGCCCCCAGTTGCACCCGCCCCTGCGCGTGCAGCTGTTCGCCCGCCAGGTCGACAAGCGTGGTGTTGGCCAGCAGCACCGTGGCCTGCCGCACCTGCGCCTCGGCGCGCCACGGCGTCTTGCGGGCAAAGGCCAGCACCACATGCGCCTCGCCACTGGTCGGCCCCAGCGAGAGCGGCCAGCCCCGCAGCGCCAGTTCGCCGGCCAGCCCATAGGCGCCCTTGCCCGTATCGCCGCGCAGCGTCAGGCGGGCGTTGGCCCTTGGCGAGACCAGCCGCAAATCGTCAGACGTAAGGCGCCCGCCGGCCAGATGCAGCGTGCCGCTGGCCGACACGGGGCGCAATTGCGGGTCAATCGCCGTTTGCCCCAACCGAACAGCCGCCGCCTTGGCCTCGACCGGCACGGTCCACTGCCCGCGCGCCAGATGCGCGGTGCCATGCGCCACCAGCCCGTCGATATAGGTTGTGTCGCTGGCATAGCGCAGCGCTTTTGCCGCATAGTCGAAGGCCAGCGCGTCGAACGGGCCGTCCACGCCAATGCGCGCGCGCAGGCCCGTGATCACATCACCCTTGCCGATGGGCAGCGGACGGCGGCCGTTCACCGCCACCTCGCCCTTGTTCACCCGGCGCGCGCCCAGATCGATCACGCCCTTGGCTAGCACCGCCAGCTTCTCGCCCGAGATGGCAAGGTTGCCGTCAAACACGCGCCCCTTGCCCGATCCGGCCTGCAGCGTGCCACCGGCCACCACCGCCAACCGCCCGCCCAGCACCGCGCGCGTATCGCCCGTCACCACAGGGTCGGTCCACACCAGCCCCGCCAGCCCCAGCGCCTCGCCGCGATGGGTGAGCTGCATGGCCGCCAGCGGCCTGCCATCCTGCTGCGCCAGCAGATTGCCCCGCCAGCGGGCATAGGTGCCCCGCCCGGCCACCCGCAGGCGCCGATCCACATTGGCCCCGCTGAGCGCGGCCAGCAGCCCGCCACGCGGCGCTGCATAGTCCAGCGCCAGATCGAAGCGGTTGCGCGCCTTCTCGGCGTCGAGCCGGGCCGAGAGCCGGTCGCCCCCACCAAGCTTGCCCAGCACCACCAGCCGCGCGCGCCCACGCGCCAGATGCGCCTGCGCCAGCAGGTCAACGCGCCGCTCGCTGCCCAGCACCGGCTTGGCCACGGTCAGCCGCTCAATGGTCAGCTTGTCGACGCGAATGTCGAAATCGGGCCATTTCGTTTGCCCGCCCGTCGATCGCAGCGCCGGCACGCGCAGCAAAGTGCCACGCCGGATAGCCAGCGAGCGAATGTCGAGCCCGCGATCCCACCAGGCCAGCGGCCGCCAGTCGAGCGCAATCTCGGGCACGCGCAGAAACACACCCTGCGGATCGCGCAGCACCACGCCCTCGGCCCGCAACTCGCCATAGACCGAGCCTTCGATGCGGCCGATGCGGACCCGCAGCCCATTGTCCATTTCATTGGCGGCAATAGCGTCGGCCAGCAGGCGGTGGCCAATGGGCGAATCCAGCACCACCAGCACCAGCGCCAGCAGCATGACCACCCCCAGCGGCAGCGCCAACGCATACTTGCGCCAGCCCGTCACCAGTCCGGGCCGGTCGCGCAAGGCTTCGGCCGGCTGCACCGCTTCGTCTGCCGCTGCCATCTCGTCCGCCATCAGAACGCCTGCCCCAGCGCGACATACACGCCGATGCGGCTGTCGCCGGGCCGCGGGTTGAGCGGCGTGCCAATGTCCAGCCGGATCGGCCCGAAACCGGTCTTGTAGCGAATGCCCAGCCCCGCCCCGTAGCGCGTATCGGTAAAGCGCGGAATGGCGCCCGTCTCGGCGTTGCCCGAATCGAGGAAGGGCGCCAGCTGCAACGCCCCGCCAAACCAGCCTGTATTCACCCGCGCCTCGATCGAGAATTCATAGAGCGAGCGCCCCCCCTTCGGCTCGCCCAGCGCGTTGAGCGGGCCCACCAGTTCATAGCCATAGCCGCGGATCGACCCGCCGCCACCGGCATAGAACCGCCGCGAGGGCGCGACATTGTTGATGTCGGTGCCCACCAGACTGCCAAAACGCGCCCGGCTAGCCAGCACCACCTGCTTGCCCACGGGCAGATACCAGCTGGCATCGGCCTGGATGCGCGCATAGCTGTGGCCCACCTCATGCACCCACGACCGCTCGGGCGAGACACGCAGCGCCGCGCGCCAGCCCGTGCGCGGGTCGAGCAGATTGTCGGAGTGATCGAAAGCCGCGCGCAGTGGCAGCGCCGTTGTGAGGTAGAAAGTGCGCCCCGTGGTCACGCCATTGGGCACACCCTCGCGCTCGTCCGAAGCCTGCACTTCAAGCCCCATCGACCAGCTCCACGGCTTCTGGAACAGCAGCGTGGTCAGTCGCTCGTACGTGGTGGCAAAGGCCACCTTGCGCGCGGCATAGGCGGTCAGATTGGCGTTGTCGGCATACAGGTCGACCGTAAGCACCCGGTCGCGGCCCAGGAAATTCGAGCGGCGCACGGTAACACCGGCCAGCTGCTCGTCGGTGCCCAGAATGCCGCGCAGCTTGAGCGAGCCTTCGGGCGGGAACAGGTTGCGGTCCTCCCAGCTGGCGGCGATGCGCGCGCCTTCGGCCGTGTCATAGCCGATTTCGCCCGAGATGGTGTGGCGCGGCCCCTTGTCCATCTTCACGTCGAGCGCAACAACGCCCGGCGCATCGCCGGCCGGCGCGCTGGTCTCGCGCGGGGTGACCACCACCGAGGACACCAGCCCCGTGGCCAGCACCGCGCGGCGCAAATCGTCGACCTCGCTGCGTTTATACGTCTGGCCTGCCTTGAACCGGGCAATGTCGACCAGATGGCCCGCCGACAGATAGCGCGGCAGGCTGCTGGTGATCTGCCCGAACACGAATTTGCCCCCCGGCGCCACCGGCAGGTCAAGATCGCCGGCATGGGCGACATGGTCGATGGTCAGCTGCGGCTTGCCGGTGGTCGCAAAGGGGTAGCCCGTCTCGCCCAGCGCCACGTCGAGATGCGTCACCTCCTCGGCGATGCGGTCCGACTGCAGGTAA
>DATMUT010000073.1:0-6071 GCA_035563755.1 Novosphingobium sp. | reverse complement strand
CGCCGGCGCCGACTTCGCCGATCCTGAGGGCGAGATTGTCCGCCTGTTGCAGGGGCGGGCGGCGCAATGGCTGGCCCCCTCCTCGCCCGTGCTGGTGGCCGGGTACACCGGCTGGTCCGATTACCTGCTGGCCGGCGACATTGCCCGCGAAGCTGGCCGCCGCGTCACGCTGGCCCGACTGATTGGCCCGGCGAAGGCGCGCCATCTGGTGGCGCCGCGCGCTTCGGCTGCAGCTCAAAACCTGCTGCGCACCTTGTGCGAAAGTTGCGGCGATGGCGGCATCGCCTGGATTCTCGAGTAAGCGGTTTAACAGGCCAGACCATGTAAAAAGGGCCGCTCCCCATCAGGAGCGGCCCTTTTTCGTGCCCGGGCAGAAACGCCTAGGCCCGCCTGTAATTGACCCAGTACTGCGGACGGAACGTCAGCGCGACGCCCGATGCCAGGAAGGCCAGCACAATGATGCCGATGAAGGGCACTTCGTAACCGCCTGACACATCATGGAAACGCGCAATGAGGAAAATGCCCGTGGCAGCGCCCAGATGGAAACAGCCCATCAACACCGAAATCGTCTGGGCAACCGAGCGCAGCCCGAACATGTGGCGCGCCAGAATGGGCGTCTGCACGACCGAGGCGCCCTGGGCTATGCCGCGAAACGCGACGAAAACTACCAGCGTTGGCAGGCTGGCCACCGGAAAGGCCAGGGCCACCGCAATGCCGCACAAAGCCCAGCCAATGGCAACGCCCTTGGTCGAGATCTTGTCGAACAGCCAGCCAAAGCAAACCTTGCCCAGCGCCGAGAGCACCATCACCATGGTAAAACCGCCAGCTGCCGCATAAGCCCCCAGATGCCGCTCGGCGAGGAACAGTGTGGTGTGTTCGTTGATCCCGTTGGAAAAGGCGCCCGAGGCAAAAACACAGGCGCACAGGATGTAAAAGCGCGGCATCCTGAGCATCGCGCGGAAATCGTCGCCCGCAGGTGGCCCGGCAGAAGCCCCCCTTGCCGGCGCGCCGGTTTTGGGCGGATCGATCTCGTCGGCGCTGTAGCCGTAGCGTTCGGGCGATTCATGCGCCAAAAGCCCCACCAGCGTGGTGAGAACCACAAGCACAAACAAGCCCGCAAGGCCGAACGTCACGTGCCAGCCATACTGTTTGACAAAATAGGCCGTGCTGACCGGCACCACTAGCGCGGCAAAGGCCGCCCCCAGCACGGCATAGCCCATCATCTGACCCAGCCGCGCGGTAAACCAGCGGGCCAGCGTGACCTGATAGGCGATGTTGCAGATGATGCTGAAAAAGCCCGAAACCGCCGCCGCCAGATAATAGACCGACAAGGTATGGGCGAAATAGAGCATCGAGGTTGACAGGCCAATGGCCGCCAGCGCGATGACGTAAACCCGCTTGAGCCCGAAGCTGACGAAGGCATGGCCAATCAACAGGCCAGTCAGGGCCGAAACCAGCGACTTGATGGCCATGAAGGCCGTGGTCTGCTCGTTGGACCAGTGCATTTCCTGCATGATCGGCTTGTAGCTGACCGTTACCATCATCGAAACGCCGGCCAGGGCAAAGCCCCAGACCAGGAAGCTGGCCACCACATTCAGATAGGCATATCGCCTCACGCTGGCGAGCGGCAACCTCTCAATTTCTGCCACGTTATGGCCCTTTCAATCTCTGGCGAAAGCAGGCCTGTCGCCGCTCGTCGCACACGGGGGTAATCATGCGATGGCCCAAAGGCACCCGGCAAGGGCGCCCTTCTGACTGACCGCGGGTTCGGCTGAAAAGGCGCCGGGCAAGACGGCTCGTTCACGCGTCCTGCCCTCGAGCATCCCCACCCTTCGATCGTTCCATTCCGTGGAACCTTATTCTCTTATTTGGGGATTCGCAGGCCCTCTGTCAAACGCTTTTGCGCCATACAGGGCCATGAAGGCAGCCAAAAATGGCGAAAATCAGCCAATTTTGGCGCTTGCAAAATCCCGCTTGCAGAACCGCCGAATCACGAATACACATGTATTCATCAATCCAAATCAGATCCTCGGGAGAGAGTCCATGGCAGTGCGCAACGGCCAGCAGTTCCTTGCTGGCCTGAAGGATGACCGCGTCGTCTATCTGGGCGACCGCAAGGTCGATACGCTGAGCGAACCCCGCTTTCAGGGGTCGCTCAAGGGCATGGCCGAATATTTCGACTACCAGATCGAACATGCCGCCGATTGCCTGGTCGACGATCCGCAAAAGCCCGGCGAGAAGATGAGCGCCAGCCTGATCGTGCCGCGCAGCAAGCAGGATCTGGCCATCCGCCACAAGGCGCTCGACCGGTTCGCGCGCTATTCCTACGGCATGCTGGGCCGCACGCCCGACTATGTGAACGTCGTGCTCTCGGGCCATGTTGCGCGGCGCGACATCTGGGAAAAAGGCGATACCGTCTATCACGACCGCCTGACTGCGTTTCATCGCGAGGTGATCGACGGCGACCTGTCGCTGACCCACGCCATCGCCCATGCCAACATCGACAAGAGCACCGGCGATCTGGCGGGCATGAACGCCGATCTGACCGTTCACAAGGTGGGCCAGACGGAAAACGGCATCATCGTGCGCGGCGGCAAGATGCTGGCAACGCTCGGGCCGTTCACCGACGAATTCTACGTCTATCCCTCCGCGCCCATCCCGACCGGGGCGGAACGCCATGCGCTGTGTTTCTCGGTGCCGTCGAACACCAAGGGCCTGACCATGTTCTGCCGCGACCATTACGGCACGAACGAGAACCGCGCCGATGCCCCCTTCTCCTCGCGTTTCGACGAGCAGGATGTCTTCGTGGTCTTCGACGATGTGGAGGTGCCCTATGAGCGCCTGTTCATCGACGGCAATCTGGACGTGTACAACAACGTCACCCGCGGGGTGTCGCCGGGCAACACGCAGCAGCAGACCGCCATCCGCGCGCTGGTAAAGCTGGAATTCGCCTATGACCTGTGCACGCTGATGGCGCGCATCACCGGCAGCGAGCAGCGCCAGGACGTGGCCGCGATGCTGGGCGAGATCCACACCTACATGATGATGACCAAGGCCGCGATCACCGCAGCCGAGGCGCGCGCGCATGAATGGGGCACCTCGGGCGCCTTCTTCCTGCATGGCGACATTGCGGTGCTGCGCTCGATCATGCCGGAATGGATGAGCCGGGTGAACCAGATCATCCGCGCGCTGGGTTCGCACAACATGCTGGCCACGCCCTCGCTCGATCTGTTCAACGACCCGCAGGTGGGCGACATGCTGCGCCAGTACCTGCCCGGCGCCAACGGCTATACCGCCGAGCAGCGCGCCGCCGTGTTCCGCACCGCGCGCGATTTTGCCATCTCGTCGCTGGGCGGGCGCATCGAGCTTTACGAGATGTTCTATCTGGGTTCGCTCAACCGCGCCCGCGCGGGCGATCACATGGTCGCCCAACGCAATGGCTGGAAGGGCGAGGTGATGGAGTTCCTTGAGAAGAATGGCGCCTTCCTGAAGGCTCGCGAGCCAGCCTGAGGAACATACTCCGGTGGGGGAGCGCCCAGCCCCCCACCCCCTTTGCGCGCCACCGCTTTGTGCCCCCGCACCAATGCCCTTTGGCGGCGTGGGCGCCCATGGCTATGGCCGTTCTGGCGGTCGAACGGGTATCGACAGCTTTACCGAATTGCGCCCGATGCCCATCGACACGCAAGACGGCCATTATCCGATGTGAGGAGCGGGCTTGCGATGACACCCCATAACCACCCTGTTTTTGAAAACCCCTGCGCGCGGGCCATCGCATCATGAGCGGCAAAACCACGAAACCTGCCGCGGAACGCGGCGGCGAAAGCAGCCGCGAGCGGTTTCTCGACGCGGCCGACGCCCTGTTCATCCGCGAGGGTTACGACCGCTGCACCATTCGCGCCATCAGCGCAGCCGCAGGCACCAGCCTAGCCGTGCTCAGCCGCCACTGGAGCAGCAAGCAGCAGTTCTTCGAGGAACTGTTCAAGCGCCACTTCGACCCCATTCATGCCGCGCAGGGCATCCGGCTGGACGCTATCGAGGCCGCCCTTGCCCCGGGGGAGCAGCCTGCCCTGCGGCCGGTGCTCGAAGCCTTCTTCAGCCCCGCGCTCATCGGCAATGTCGGCGCGATCGGGCAGCGCACCAGCCACCTGGTCTATTGCCGCGCGCTGATGGACCCTTCGGCCGAGGCACGCGCCATCCTGCGCCCGCTGGTACGCCCCACGCGCGAAAGGCTGATCCGCCTGCTGCGTGCCGCCATGCCCCACTTCGACGAGACCCGGTTCTTTCTGGCGATGACGGTGGTGCTGGGCGCCTATGTCTACCCTCAGGTCAACGGCCCCAACCTGGCCGAGGTGATGGGCGTGGAATTTGGCGCGATCGACTGGGAACAGGCCGCCCTCATCATCCCGCGCCTGCTGGAAGCCGGGCTGGCCGCCGCAGAGTAAGAAACCGCGAGCCGACCAGGCGGCCGCTTCCTTTCCGATAACAACAACGACCTGCCGGGCGAGGACCCAAGATGACCGCTTATCCCGAACTGTACCTGATGATCGATGGCGAGCGTGTCGCCACGGGCGATCGCGACACGCACCTGGTGCTCAACCCGGCAACCGGCGAGGGTCTGGGGCGTCTGCCGCTGGCCAGCCCGGACGATCTCGACCGGGCGCTGGCGGCGGCCGGGCGCGGCTTCGCGCAATGGCGCCATGCCCCGGCGACGGAACGGGCCTCCGTGCTTCAGGGCGCGGCGCGACTGCTGCGCGAGCGCGCGCAAACGCTCGCCCGGATCGCGACGCTCGAACAGGGCAAGACCCTGGCCGAGGCACAGGCCGAAGTCGCCATGGTCGCCAACCTGTTCGATTTCTATGCCGGCGAGTGCCAGCGGCTCTATGGGCGCGTGCTGGTGCGGCCGGCAGGGCAACGCTCCACGGTCATAAAGGAGCCTGTTGGCCCGGTCGCGGCCTTTGCGCCATGGAATTTCCCGCTCTCCAACCCCGGCCGCAAGCTGGGGGCGCCCATCGCGGCGGGTTGCTCGGTCATCCTCAAATCGGCCGAGGAAACGCCGGCCTGCGCGCTCGGCGTGCTTCAGGCGCTGCTCGACGCGGGCCTGCCGGGCAATGTCGCGCAGGTGGTGTTTGGCGTGCCCGATATGGTGTCGCGCCACCTGCTGACCAGCCCCATCATCCGCAAGGTCAGCTTCACCGGCTCCACCACGGTCGGCCGGCACCTGCTGAAGCTGGCAGCCGACGACATGAAGCGCACCACCATGGAACTGGGCGGGCATGGCCCCGTGCTGGTGTTCGACGATGCCGACATCGACAGGGCGCTGGAGACGATGGTCCCGCACAAATTCCGCAACGCCGGGCAGGTCTGCATCTCTCCCACACGCTTCATCGTGCAGGAAACCGTCTTCGACGATTTCGTGAAAGGCTTTGCCCGGCGCGCTGCCGCTATCCGCACCGGCAATGGCCTTGATGCCGACGTGCAGATGGGGCCGCTGGCCAATGCGCGACGGCCCGAAGCCATCGCGCAGATGGTGAGCGATGCCCTGGAGCGCGGAGCGCGACTGCATGCCGGCGGGCAACGCATGGGCAATCAGGGCTTCTTCTATGCCCCAACCGTGCTGTCCGACGTGCCAGCCGATGCCGCGATGATGAATGAGGAGCCCTTTGGCCCCGTCGCCATCATCAACCCCTACAAGGACGAGGCGGCGATGATCGCCGAGGCCAATCGCCTGCCCTATGGTCTGGCCGCCTATGCCTGGACCCGCGATGCCGCCCGCCAGCGCCGCCTGACCGCGGCGCTCGAAACCGGCATGCTCTCGTTCAACAGCAGCACCGTGGGGGCGGCAGACTCCCCCTTTGGCGGGGTCAAATGGTCGGGACACGGCTCGGAAGACGGGATCGAGGGGGTGGAGGCCTGCCTCGTCACCAAAGCCGTGCATGAAGCGTGAGCCAGCCCTCGCGGCGGGCACGGCAAGCCCGCAGCCAGATCTCCGGCACGAAGGAACCAGCCGTGCAGACCCTTGATTTCGACTACATCATCATTGGTGCCGGTTCGGCCGGCAGCGTGCTCGCCAA
>DATMUT010000072.1:0-4078 GCA_035563755.1 Novosphingobium sp. | reverse complement strand
ACTGTGGGCGCAACGCGATTCCTTGGAGAATGAAGCATGAGCGGTGTGATGCAACTGGCCGCGCGGCCTGCGGGCGATGCGCTGGCGGCGCTGCTGGACATGGTGTCGGCCCGGGCCGCGCAGTTCAGCGCCGACCAGCAGGTGGACGGCGATACGGTATCGGCCATGAAGGCGGCGGGCGTGTATCGCGCGCTGGTGCCCGCGCGCTTTGGCGGCGAGGAGAAAAGCCCGGCGCAGTTCCTCGAGCTGATCGAGGCGATCTCGACCCGCGACGGGTCGGCCGGGTGGGTGGCCAGTTTTGGCGTCTCGCACCTGTACCTTGCCTCGCTGCCGGTCGAAACGCTGCAGAAGGTCTATGCCGATGGGCCGGACGTGGTGTTTGCCGGCACCATCTTTCCGCCCCAGCCGGCACTGGCCGCGCCCGGTGGCTTTCGCGTGTCGGGCCGCTGGCCCTTTGGCAGCGGATCGCCGGGGGCCTCGCTGATTGGCGTTGGCATCAAGACGGGCGATGCGACCGCTTCGGGCCTGCCGCGCATGGCGGTGATGCCCGCGCCGCAGGTGCGCATCGAACCCAACTGGGACGTGATCGGCCTGCGCGGCACGGGCAGCCACGATCTGGTGGTGGACGACGTGTTCGTGCCCGAGGAATGGACCTTCGTGCGTGGCGCGGCGCCCTCGATCGACATTGCCGCCTATCGCTACCCCTCGATGGCGCTGGCCGCGCAGGTGCTGGCGGTGGTGGGGCTGGGCGTGGCGCGCGCCGCGCTTGACCTGATGGCGCAGATGGCGGGCAAGCGCGCCTCGATCACCGGCGCGCCGGTCATGGCCGAGCGCGCCAATGTGCAGATTGCCCTGGCCAAGGGCGAGGCCATGCTGCGCAGCACGCGCGCCTGGTTCTATGACATTACCGAGCAGACCTTCGCCACCGTGCAGGCCGGCGACACGCCCAGCCGCGAGCAGACCGCGCAGATCCGCATGGCCGCAACGCAGGCCGCCCGCACCGGCGCCGATGTGACCCGCCTGATGTTCGAGCAGGCCGGCACGGCGGGCATTTTCAACAGCCACCCCTTTGCGCGCCTGCTGCAGGATGCGCTGGTGGTGAACCAGCACGCCTTTCTGAACGAGGCGACGTGGCAGAGCGCGGGCCGGGTGCTGCTCGGGCTGGATGCGCCTGCCGGCTACCCCTGATCTTTCCATAAAGGACCTGACATGAGCGAGACCAAACCTCCCCTGCGCGTGCTGCTGTGCGGCGCGGTGCTGCAAAACTTCTTCGACCTGCCCGCGGCCGACATCGGCAAGGTGTGGGCCGCCACCGGCGAGATGCTGAAGGGCGTGCGCGACCTGCCGGGCGTGACCATTCTGGGCACGATCGACGATGACCAGACGATGGTTGGCACCTCGCCCAACGGCTGGCCCTGGACCTTCTACATCCTGGCCGAAATGCCCGACCGCGAGACGGCCGTTGCCGCCTGCAACCTGTTCCGCACCATCGAGGTGGGCGAGTACCGCCTGTGGAAATACATGCGCGTCGAGGCCCGCATCGGCCGCGAGCTGGTGATCCCTGCGTGAGCGAACTGGCGATCATCCTGCGGCGGCTCGAGGCGCTTGAGGCCGAGGGCGCGATCCGGCGGGTGATCGCCCGCTACATGGAGCTGTGCGACACGCTGGGCCCCGACACGCCGATGGACGAGCTGGGCGAGCTGTTCACCCGCGATGCGCTGTGGGCGGGCAAGGGCGCGCGTTATGGCGCGGCCTTTGGCGGTCACAGCGGGCGGGCGGCGATTGTCGCCATGCTCGATGCCTATCGCGGTCCGGTGCCGCATTTCGCCTTCAACGCGCATTACCTGTCCAGCGAGACGATTACCGTCGATGGCCAGAGCGCCACCGGCAGCTGGATGATGCTGCAATGCTCGACCTATGCCGACGGGCGCTCTGACCTACGTTCGGCCCGCCTGTCGGTGGGCTTCGCGCAAGAGGAAGGCGCCTGGCGCATCGCCCGTTTCGAGACCGAAAACCTGCTTTCGCGCGCCGTCGACCGCTGGAGCGATGAGGCGCCCATTCCCGTTCCCACCCATTCCGAGGGAGACTGACATGCCAGGCGCAACGGCCGATCCTGCCGAACCCGATTACGCAGCACTCGTGCGCGAGGACCGTGTGCACACCTCGCTCTACAAGGATGGCGCCATTTTCGATGAGGAAATGGAGCGCATCTTCAAGCACACCTGGGTCTGGGTGGGCCACGAGAGCGAACTGCCCACCGCCAACAGTTTCAAGCGCAGCTTTGTGGGCAACCAGCCCGTCATCGTCACGCGCGACAAGGCCGGAGCGGTGCACACGCTGCTCAACCGCTGCCGTCACCGCGCGGCCACCTTGTGCGAGAAGAAGAAGGGCCGCCAGTCGGTCTTCGTGTGCCCCTATCACGGCTGGAGCTATGACATCGACGGGGCCTTGCGCAAGGTGCCCTATGCCGATGGCTACCCCGAGCCGCTCGACCGCAAGGCATTCGGCCTCGTCAGCCTGCGCACCGAGACCTATCAGGGCATGATCTTTGCCACCTTCGACAACGACATCGCGCCGCTGGTCGAGCATCTGGGGCCGGCGAAGAAGTGGATGGACCTGTTCATGAAGCAGGGCGCGGGCTTTGGCGTGAAGGTGCTGGGCGAGCATAAATTCCGCTTCCCCGGCAACTGGAAGATCCAGCTCGAAAACACCACCGACGCCTATCACTTCCCCATCGTCCACAAGACCTTTCTCGACAGCCTCGACGAGGAAACCGAGAACATCTTTGACGTGATCGGCTCGGGCGGCTGGGTCGAGGATCTGGGCAATGGCCATTCGGTCATGGTGATGATCCCCGACCTCATTGACCTGGAAGACAATCTCGACGCGCCCATCCCCGAGCGTTTTGCCGAACTGGCAGAGCAACTGGCCGCCGATGGCCACGACGATGCGACGGTGCGCCGCGTGGTGCGCGCGGTGGGCGGCACGGGGTTCAACCTCAACCTGTTCCCCAATGTCGCCTGCTCGATGGCGTTCTTCCGCGTGCTGCGCCCGGTGGGCGTGGCCGAGACCGAGATCCAGCACGTGGCCATCGGCATGGATGGCGGGCCAGCGGCCGGCAACCAGATGCGCCTGCGCCTGCACGAGCATTTTCAAGGCCCGATGGGTTTTGGCACGCCCGACGATGCCGAAGGCTGGGAGCGCGTACAGCGGGGCGCTGCCGCCGGCGATGACCTGTGGATCATGCTGAACCGCGGCAGCCCCGCCCCCGAAGGCCGCCCCGAGCCGGGCCACAATGCCGGCGATGCCTCGTCCGAAGTGGGGATGCGCGCGGCCTATCAGCAGTGGAAGAGGATGATGAGCGCATGAGCACCCAAACCCTGACCCGCCCTGTCACGCTCGATGAAGCCACGCGCTTCATCTGGGCCGAGGCCGACATGCTCGACCGGCTGGACTACAAGCCGTGGCTGGCGCTGTGGACGAAGGCTGGCACCTACACCATCCCGGTCGAACATGATGCCGGCGATTACGAGAACCAGCTCAACGTCCTGCACGATGATGCCGCCATGCGCGAGATGCGCGTCAAGCGCCTCGTCTCGGGCTTCTCGATGAGCAGCGCGCCGCCCGCGCGCACGGTGCGCACCGTCTCGCGCTTTGTCGTGACGGGGCAGGGCGAGGGCACGCTGGCGCTGCGGGCGGCCATGGTGCTGGTCGAATACAAGTACGAGCGCACCCGCGTGCTGGGCGCCGATGTCGACTATCACCTCGCCCGCGAGGGCGACGAGCTGCGCCTCGACCGCAAGATCGTGCGCCTGCTCAATTGCGACGACTACCTTCACGGCATCGGATACCTGCTGTGAGCGCCGTGACAGATGCGGCAATCGTAACCGGCGGCAGCAGCGGCCTGGGCGAGGCGATGGCGCGGGCGCTGCATGGCGCCGGCTATCGCGTGGCCGTGACCGACATTGATGGCGTGAAGGCCCAGGCCGTTGCCGCTTCGCTCGACCCTTCGGGCGTAACGGCCATCGGCCTTGCGCTCGACGTAACCGATGGCGCGGCGATCGAGGCGGCAGCGGCC
>DATMUT010000071.1:0-3779 GCA_035563755.1 Novosphingobium sp. | reverse complement strand
GTCATTGTCGTCATCCTGGCTGGCGCCGCCCTGGGAAAAGCCATTTCCGGCCGGCTGCAAAAGCAACGCCCCCGCCTCGGATATGCCGAGGCGGGGGCGCCATGGGCTGCAAACGCCCTTAGTCCGATCAGTGCTTCTTGTCAGCCCAGACCGTGCGATAGGCCATATAAGCCAGCACGCTGGCAAACAGCAGGAAGCCCAGCACCGGCCAGCCCGTCTGGCGGCGCTGTTCCAGCTTGGGTTCGGCTGTCCAGGTCAGGAAAGCCGAGACGTCCTGCGCCATCTGGTCGACAGTGGCCTTGGTGCCGTCCTTGTACGTCACCTGGCCATCGCTCACGAGCGGCTGCGGCATGGCGATGTTGAGGTTGGCGAAATACGGGTTCCAGTTCAGGCCCGCGGGCACCTTGGCTTCGGGGAAGCGCTTGAGCACGTCGGCCGGCTGCTCCTGATAACCCGTCAGGATCGAGTAGACGTAAGCCGCCCCGCCATGACGCGCCTTGGTGATGAGCGACAGGTCGGGCGGGCTGCCCTGCCCGGCGTAAACCACCGGCGGGAAGTGGTCGGTGGGCATGCCGTCGTGGGTCTTGGCCTCGCCGGTGGCGGGGTTGTAGGACGGGACCTTCACCTTGGCGGCGATGGCCTTCACCTCGTCGTCGTTATAGCCCAGCGCCTTGAGGTCGCGGAAGGCGACATACTTGAGCGCATGGCAGGTCGAGCAGACCTCGGTATAGACCTGGAAGCCGCGCTGGAGCTGCTGCTTGTCGAAGGTGCCAAAGGCGCCATCGCTTTGCAGGTGCAGTTCCTTGGGGTGCTGGTGATAGACCGATTCGACCGTCGCGGGCGTGGGCTCGGCAACGAAGCTGTAGGCCCCCTTGCCGAAGGACCACAGCAGCGCGAGCGCGAAGAAGGCCCCTGCCAGAATCGAGAAGATGCGGATCATGGTGTCTCTCTTTCCTTGGCCTGGGGTTATTCGGCCGGGCTCAGCACGGCGGCGTCATCCTTGCCCAGCACGCTTTCGGTGATCGAGAAAGGCAGCGCCTTGGGCTTCTCGATGGCCGAAACCACCGGGATGATCACGAAGAAGTGCAGGAAGTAATAGGCAGCGGCGATCTGGGAGATCATCACGAAGGGTTCCTCGGCCGGCGAACCGCCGCAATAGCCCAGGATCAGCACGTCGAGCACCAGCGCCCAGAAGAACTTCTTGAACACCGGGCGGAAATGCCCCGAACGCACCGGCGACTTGTCGAGCCAGGGCAGCAGGAACCACACCAGGATCGCGCTGAACATGGCGAGCACGCCCATCAGCTTGGCCGGGATGAACAGGAAGTCCTGCGTGAAGGCGCGCAGAATGGCGTAGAACGGCCAGAAGTACCACTCGGGCACGATGTGCGCGGGCGTCTGCATGGGGTTGGCCGGGATGTAGTTGTCGGGGTGGCCCAGCGCATTGGGGAAGAAGAACACCAGCGCGCAGTACAGCAGCAGGAACACCGCCAGGCCGAAACCGTCCTTGGCCGTGTAGTAGGGGTGGAACGGAACGGTGTCGCTCTCGCTCTTCACCTCAACGCCGGTCGGGTTGCTCGAGCCTGGGATGTGCAGCGCCCAGATGTGCAGGATCACCACGCCCAGAATGACGAAGGGCAGCAGGAAGTGCAGCGAGAAGAAGCGGTTGAGCGCGGCCTGGTCGGGCGCGAAACCGCCCAGCAGCCAGGTGTGGATGGGGTCGCCCACGATCGGGATGGCCGAGAACAGGCCGGTGATGACCTGCGCGCCCCAAAAGCTCATCTGGCCCCATGGCAGCACGTAGCCCATGAAGGCGGTTGCCATCATCAGCAGGAAGATGAGCACGCCCAGCAGCCAGATCATCTCGCGCGGGGCCTTGTACGAGCCGAAATAGAAGCCGCGGAAGATGTGGGTATAGACCACCATGAAGAAGGCCGATGCCCCGTTGGCATGGCCATAGCGCAGCATCCAGCCCCAGTTCACATCGCGCATGATGTGCTCGGTCGAGTTGAAGGCGACCTCGGTGTTGGCGGCATAGTGCATGGCCAGAACCACGCCCGTCACGATCTGGATGACCAGGCAGAAGCCGGCCAGAACGCCGAAATTCCACCAGTAGTTCAGGTTGCGCGGCACCGGATAGCCAGCACCGATCGCGTTATAGACGAAGCGCGGCAAGGGCAGCTTCTCGTCCAGCCACTGCATCGCCGGGTGGCTCGGCTTGTATTCGTTCGCCCAGGGAAAGCTCATGGGTTGTTCCTCAGCCGATCTTGACGACAGTGGGGGAGGTGAAGGCGTAGTCCGGCACCACCAGGTTCTTGGGGGCCGGCCCCTTGCGGATGCGCGCGGCGGTATCGTACTGCGACCCGTGGCAGGGGCAGAGATAGCCGCCGAACTCGCCCTTGACCTCGCCCTTGCCCGAACCGAGCGGCACGCAGCCCAGATGGGTGCAAACGCCCATGGTGATCAGCCAGTTGGTGTGCCCCGGCTTGGTGCGCTGCTCGAGCGTCTGCGGATCGCGCAGGCTCGATACCGGCACAGCGTCGGCTTCCGCGATTTCCTTGGGCGTCAGGTTGCGCACAAAGACCGGCTGCTTGCGGAACACCGCCTTGATCGCCTGGCCCGGCTGGATCGCGCTGATGTCGATCTCGACCGAGCTTTCGGCCAGAACGTCGGCCGAAGGGGCCATCTGGCTGATGAGCGGATAGAGCGTTGCCGCCCCGCCAACGCCGGCCGCGCTAAGCGCTGCCACATGGATGAAATCGCGCCGGCGCACGCCGTCGGCATTTCCGGGGCCTTCGCCCTGGCCCGCGCCCGTGTCGGGAGTGTGTGCTACCCCAGTCTGTGTCATGATTGACCCTTGCCTTACCGCCAATGCCTAGCAACAATGGCCCTCCGGGTCGAAGGGCCTGAAACGAAACCATTACGCGCTTCGCCCGCGTGTTCAGGAAATCCCCAGCGCCGGCGTCCCCGTCAGAATAGCCCCCTGACGGAACGCGGCCTTTTTGGGTTTGATAAACATCAAAACCCGCACTGCCAACAGCCTTTTTCTTGAGAAAAAGGCCAAGGCGGCGCGGCGCTCATGGCAGGCCGATGAGGGACATCTGCCGCCCGTAGTCAGGCTCCTTACGGTGCGTTGCCCGGCGAAACGAGAAAAATCTGTTCTCGTTCAAATAGGTATCGAGATGGAGCGGTTCGACCCGGCCCACTCCGGCATCCGCCAGACGGGCACTCACAAAGCCTTCGAGGGCAAATTGCCAGTGCCCCGGACGGCCCGGCGCAAAGTAAACCGCATGATCCGCGTCAGCCGCCATGAAGCGCTCGCGGAAGCTTTCGTCCACCTCATAGCTGGCCTGCGCGATGCAAGGGCCAATGGCCGCCGCTATCCGCTCGCGCCTTGCGCCCAGCTTTTCCATGGCCGCCACCGTCGCCTCGACAACGCCGCCAAAGGCGCCCTTCCACCCGGCATGGGCCGCGCCCACAACGCCGGCCTGCGCATCGGCCAGCAGCACCGGCGCGCAATCGGCCGTCAGCACGCCCAGCAGCACGCCGGGCCGGTTGGTCACCAGCGCGTCGGCATGAGGGCGCTCGGCCTCGGCCCAGTCCTGCGCCTCGACGCAAAGGACCGAATGCACCTGATAGACCGTGGCCAGACGCGCGCCGGGCAGCACCGCCTCGACCCCGCGCCGGCGATTCTCGGCCACGGGGCCCATGCGCGGGTCGGCCGGGTCCATGCCCCGGCTGCCCATGTCGAGCCCGGCCACAATGCCGGTCGACACGCC
>DATMUT010000070.1:0-8974 GCA_035563755.1 Novosphingobium sp. | reverse complement strand
GAGGACGAGCATGAGCACGAGGATTTCGACAGCACGGTGATCTCGCTGGGCGAAATTGCCGAGCCGGCTGCCCTTGCCGGCAGGATCGAGACGCTGGCGCGCGACCACCGCATCTTGCGGGTCAAGGGCTATGCCGCTGTGTCTGGCAAGCCGATGCGCCTGCTGGTGCAGGCTGTTGGGGCGCGGGTGCGCTATCACTATGATCGCCCATGGGCGCCGGGCGAGGCGCGTCAAACCATGCTTGTGGCCATTGCCGAGCAGGATGCCATAGATCAGCCAATGTTGCAGGCGGTGCTACAAGGCTGAGGCGCGCCGCGTGCACGTCATCTTCCGCGAAACGCACGGGATCGAGGAAACCGCAGTCCCGCAGGATCTGGGGCAGGCGCCCGCGGATCTGGTGGTGCTGTCGTTTTCCGATAGCGATCTGGGTGTGTTCGCGGCAGCCTGGCGGCATTTGCGCGCGGGCAATGCGGCCTTTCCCGAGTTGCGCCTCGCCAATCTGGCGGCGCTTGCCCACCCGCTCTCGGTCGATACCTACATCGAGCGCACGCTGTCGGGCGCGCGGGCGATCCTGATCCGGTTGATCGGGGGCATCTCGTATTGGAGCTATGGCCTGCAGCAGGTCGAGGCGATGGCCCGTTCGCGTGGGATCGCGCTGGCCGTGCTGGCAGGCGATGGCAGTGTCGATGCCCGGCTGGACAGCGCCTCGACCATAGCCCCGCCAAACCTGCGCGAACTCTCGCGGCTGTGCGAGGCTGGCGGCAGGGATGCCGCGGCCGCCGCGCTGGGCCTGCTGGCCAGGGCGGGCGGCTTGGTGGCAAGCGCCGGGCAAGGCTGCGATCCGCTGCCCCAGGCCGGCTTCTGGCACCCCGCACATGGCGTAATCGATCCTGCCAGCTACAGGCCGGGCGGGGGTGCGCTGGTTCTGGTGGTATTCTATCGCTCCTACCTTACCGCGCACGACCTTGATCCCATCGCCGCCTTGCTGCGCGCCTTCGAGCAGCGCGGTTTCGAGGCGCTGGCGATCTTCGCCCCGTCGCTAAAGGCGCCCGAGAGTGCCGCGCAGGTCGACGGCTGGGTGTGCGCTCTGGCCCCGGCGGCCATCGTGAACGCCACGGCTTTTTCCGCGCGCAACGAACAGGGCGTGACGCCGCTGGACGGGGCTGGGGTGCCCGTTTTCCAGATCGCGCTGGCCACGGGCAGCAGGCAGGCCTGGGAGGCGTCGTCGCGCGGGCTGTCGCCGGCTGATCTGGCCATGCATGTCGTCCTGCCCGAGATCGACGGGCGGATATTTGCAGGGGTTGCCAGCTTCAAACAGGCCGGCGAGCGCGACGCCGACCTTGGTTTTGCCGCTTGCCTGCATACTGCCGATGCGCAGCGCGTAGACACCATTGCCGACCGTGTGGCTGGCTGGATCGCCCTTGCGCAGAAGCCTGCCGGCCAGCGGCGGATCGCGCTGGTGGTTTCGATCTATCCCGGCAAGCCGCATCAGATGGCCCACGCCATCGGCCTCGATGCGCTGGCATCGGTCGAGGCGATGCTGGCCGATCTGGGGGCGGCAGGCTATGAGGTAAGCGGCGTTGGCGATCTGACGGCCGCTCTTTTGCAGGGGCGGATGAGCTGGCCGCTGACGCAGTACCAGAAAGCACTGGCCCGCCTGCCCGAGGCGCTGCGCGAGGCTCTGGCGGCGAATTGGGGCGATCCTCAGCACGATCCCGCTATGGTGGACGGGGCGTTCCGCTTTGCCGCCATGGCGGCGGGTAGCGCCATCATCGCCTTGCAGCCCGAACGCGGCGATGCGGCAGACCGCGATGGCGCCTATCACGATCTCTCTCGGTGCCCTCGCCATGCCTATGTCGCGTTTTACCTCTGGCTGCGGGCGCAAGGCGTCGATGCGGTCGTCCATGTGGGGGCGCACGGCACGCTCGAATGGTTGCCGGGCAAGGCGGTTGCCCTGTCGGATGGTTGCTGGCCCGATGCGCTGATTGGGCCGCTGCCGCTTATCTATCCTTTCATCGTCAATGATCCGGGCGAGGCTGCGCAGGCCAAGCGGCGGGCGGGCGCTGTTACTCTGGGCCATGTCCCGCCGCCTTTGGCCCCGGCAGGCGGCGGCGCGGGGATGGCCCGGCTCGAGGCCTTGCTTGACGAATTCTCGAATGCTGGCGGGCTTGATCCGGCCCGGCGCGACAGGCTGCAGGCCGCCATCCGCGACGAGGCCTTTGCGCTGGGCCTCGAGGCCGAGCTGGGCCTGGGCGAGGCAACGTCGTTGGTCGAAACCATTACCCGGATCGACCGCTTTGTGTGCGACATCAAGGACAGCCAGTTTGGCGATGGGCTGCATGTCTTTGGCCGGGGCGAACATGGCCCGGCCGAGCGCGCCGGCCTGCTCGCGGCGCTTGCCGGGCAGCGGGTGCCGCCCGGCCCCGCGGGATCGCCCTTTCGCGGGCGTAGCGATGTGCTGCCCACCGGGCGCAATCTCTACACGATCGACCCGCGTGCCGTGCCCTCGCGCTCGGCCTATGCGCAGGGCGTGGCGCTGGCCGAAGAGCTGATCCGGCGGCACCTGCAGGACAATGGCGACTACCCCAAAGGCATCGTGGTTGACCTGTGGGGGTCGGCCACGATGCGCACCGCTGGCGAGGAATTTGCCATGGCGCTGCACCTGCTGGGTGCCAAACCGGTGTGGGACATGGCCAGCGAGCGGGTGACGGGGGTCGAGATATTGCCTTTGGCTCTGCTCGAGCGGCCGCGGATGGATGTGACCCTGCGCGTCTCGGGCCTGTTTCGCGATGCGTTTCCGCTGTTGGCCACGCTGTTCGGGCAGGCGGTGCGTGCGCTTGCCGCGCGCGACGAGCCGCAGGACTGGAACCCCTTTGCCGGTATTGCCCCAGCGCCGCGCGTCTATGGGCCGCAGGCGGGCACCTATGGATTGGCTTTGGGCCAGGCGGCCGAAACCTATACCGCGCCGGCCCGCGACGCTGCCGGGCAGGCGTGGCTGGCAGCGTCGGCGCATGCGCTCGATCTGCCCGAGGCAATGCATGACCCTGCCGGGCTGCGCGATCGCGTGGCCGGCGCCGATGCCTTCGTTCACCTGCAGGAGCTGCCCGAGACAGACCTGTTGCTCTCGGCCGACTATGCCGCGCACGAGGCAGGGTTTGCGGCGGCCAAGGCGTTGGTTGGCGGCAGGGTGGCGCTTTATCATCTCGACAACCGCGATCCTTCGCGCCCGCAAGCACGGCCCTTGACCGAGGAATTGGCCCGCGTGGTGCGCGCCCGTGCGGCCCATCCGGGCTGGGTGGCGGGCATGATGCGCCATGGCTTTCGGGGCGGGGCCGAGCTGGCCGCCACACTCGATCATCTGGGCGCCTTTGCCCATCTGGCAGGTAGCGTGCCGCCGCAATTGTTCGACCTCTACTACGAGGCCACCCTGGGCGAGGCGCAGGTTCGCGCGTTCCTCGAGCGAGAAAACCCGGGCGCGCTGGCGGCGATGGAAGCGCGATTTGCGGCGCTGCACGCAGCCGGCCTGTGGCCCACCCGGCGCAATTCGATCCTGGCGAGCCTTGGGGGCGAGGCATGAGCGGGGGCGGCAAGAGTGGCGTGGTAAGGGGCTGGTGCCCCGATGCATGGCGGCCAATGATGTCGGGCGATGGGCTGCTCGTGCGGGTGAAACCGCCTCTGGCGCGGCTTGCCGGCAAGGATCTGGGCCATTTGCGCGAGGCCGCGATCCGCTGGGGCAATGGGCTGGTGGATGTGACCCGGCGAGGTAATGTCCAGATCCGCGGGGTGCGCGAGAATAGATGGCGCGAGCTGCTGGAATGGCTGATCGCCCGCAGGCTGGTCGATGCCGATCCGGTGCGCGAGAGGCGGCGCAATGTGCTTGTGGCGCCAGACTGGGCGCCGCACGACGAGACCGCCCGCATAGGCCAGCAACTGCTCGACAGGCTTGATGAGCTGCCCGAACTGCCCGGCAAGGTGGGCTTCGTGATCGATGCCGGCCGGGCAAGGGCGCTCGCCGTCGAACCGGGTGATTTCCGGCTTGAGCGCGGCGAAAGCGGGGGGCTGATTGTGCGGGCGCAGGGCCGTGCCACGGGCGTGCATGTCGCTCCCGGTCACGAGGTGGATGGTCTCGTCGCGCTGGCCCGGTGGTTTGTGGCGAGCGGCGGCCCGCAGGCCGGACGCATGGGCCGGCACAAGGCAGAGCTGCCCGGCGAACTGGCCGGCAATGAATTACCCGCCCCGATGGCCCAGCCGCCCGCGCCGGGCCGGCATCCTTTGGGCAACAGCTTCGGCGTGCCATTTGGCCGGTTGGATGCAGATATGCTGGCAGGCCTTGCCGCCTGCGATCTGCGCGTCACGCCTTGGCGAATGCTGCTGATCGAGGGGGCTGGTCTGGCCGATCTGCCGGGGCTGATCTCACAGCCAGCCGATCCGCTCTTGCGCGCTGATGCCTGCCCCGGCGCACCCGGTTGCGGACAATCCACGGTCGAAACCCGCGATCTGGCGAGCCTGCTGGCGCCTTTAGTCAAAGGTCATCTGCATGTGTCGGGTTGCGAAAAGGGCTGCGCCCTGTCGCGCCCGGCCGATGTGACCGTGACCGGGCGCGACGGCCTCTACGACCTTGCCTTCCAGTCTGGCTTTTCCGCCTCGGCCCTTGGCCGGGCCGATTTGCTTGCCCATTTCGGAGCCGCCTGATGCCCCATGTCTATGAAACCGATGGCGGCGCGATCTATCGCCAGTCCTTCGCGATGATCCGCGCCGAGGCCGATCTGGCGCGCTTTTCGCCCGAGGAGGAGCCGGTGGCCGTGCGCATGATCCATGCCGCAGGCATGGTCGAGCTGGCCCCGCACATTCGCTTCTCGCGCGGCTTTGCCCAAACGGCACGCGCCGCCTTGGCTGCCGGCGCGCCTATCCTGTGTGACGCGCGCATGGTCATGGAAGGGATCACGCGCGCAAGGCTGCCCGCCGACAATCCGCTGATCTGCACCCTGCACATGCCCGAGGTGCCCGCATTGGCGCAGGCCATGGGCAACACCCGTTCGGCCGCCGCGCTTGAGTTGTGGCGCCCGCATCTGGCAGGCGCAGTGGTGGCCATCGGCAATGCGCCAACGGCCCTGTTCCACCTGCTCAACATGCTCGAGGACCCGGCATGCCCTCGCCCGGCCGCGATCATCGGCTGCGCGGTGGGCTTTGTCGGCGCGCTCGAGTCCAAGGCGGCCCTGTGGGAGGCGCATCCGGCCCCGTGCTGCATCGTCGAGGGGCGGCTGGGCGGCAGCGCCATGACCGTTGCGGCCATAAACGCCCTGGCGAGCCGCGCGGAATGAGCGTGGCGGCATCCGTGGGGGTCATCCATGGCGTCGGGCTTGGCCCGGGCGCGCCTGATCTGCTGAGTGTGCGCGCCGACAGGTTGGTGCGCGGCACGCGCCACATCGCCTATTTCCGCAAGGCTGGCCGCCCCGGGCAGGCGCGGCGCATCGTCGAGGGAATGCTGCGCGCCGACACGGTCGAGATCGCGATGGAATATCCTGTCACCACCGAAATCCCCCTGACCGATCCGCAGTACAATGCCTGCCTTTCGGCGTTTTACGCGCAATGTACCAGCCGCCTGGCCGAGTTGTCGCGCGCGGGCGAGGATGTCGTGGTGCTGTGCGAGGGCGATCCGTTCTTCTACGGCTCGTTCATGCACTTGCACACGCGGCTGGGCGGGCTGGCCCCGGTGCAGGTGGTGCCCGGCATCACCGGCATGGCTGGCGCATGGAACGCCACCGGCATGCCCATTACCTGGGGGGACGATGTGCTGACCGTGGCCATGGCCACGCTGCCCGAGGAGGAACTGGCGCGGCGTATCCACGATACCGACGCTCTGGTGGTGATGAAGATCGGCCGCAACCTGCCCAAGCTGCGCCGCGCCGTGGCCGCTGCCGGGCGCGAGGATGCCGCATGGCTGGTCGAACACGCCGCCATGCCCGGTCAGAAGGTGACGCCTCTGGCGCAGGCGACCCGGATCGCGCCCTATTTCTCGATCCTGCTGATCCATGGGCAGGGGCGCCGGCCATGACCGATGCTGCCATCAAGGGCTGGCTGGCCATCGCCGGGCTGGGGCCGGGCAGCGAGGCGCTCATCACCCCCGAGGTAAGCAAGGCCTTGGCGCAGGCAACCGATGTTATCGGCTATATCCCCTATGTTGCGCGCGTTGCGCCGCGCGAGGGCCTGACCTTGCATCCCTCCGACAATCGGGTCGAACTCGATCGCGCACGTCTGGCGCTGGATCTGGCGGCGCAGGGGCGGCGTGTGGTCGTGGTTTCCTCGGGCGATCCGGGGGTGTTCGCGATGGCGTCTGCCGTGTTCGAGGCGCTCGAAGAGGGCCGCGCAGCGTGGAGCCACGTCGACATTCGCGTGCTGCCCGGCATTACCGCGATGCTGGCGGCGAGCGCGCGGGCCGGCGCGCCGCTGGGCCATGATTTCTGCGCGATCAACCTGTCGGACAATCTCAAGCCGTGGGGGCTGATCGAAAAGCGGCTGCGACTGGCCGCCGAAGCGGATTTCGCGATGGCCTTCTACAACCCGCGCTCCAAATCGCGGCCCGAGGGGTTTGCCCGCGTGCTTGACCTGCTGCGCGAGCTATGTGGCGAGGCGCGGCCCATCCTGTTCGCCCGCGCGGTCAGCACGCCGCAAGAGGCGCTGTATGTGGTGACGCTGGGGCAAGCGCTGCCCGATATGGCCGACATGCGCACCGTGGTGATCGTGGGGTCGAGCCAGACGCGCCTTGTCGAGCGGCCGGGCGGCGCCATTCTTTACACGCCGCGCTCGGCCCCGGCAGGCGTGGCATGAGCAAGCCACTCCAGCACTTCTGCCGGCTCATGCACCTCGCGCCGCTCGGGCAGGCGCGGCCGGTCGATCATCAGCACCGGCAGGCCCAGTTCACGCGCGACCGCCAGTTTGGCCGCGGCGCCAGTGCCACCAGCGTTCTTGCAGACGATCAGGTCGATTGCCTGCGCCTGCAGCAAGGCGCGATCACCGGCCAGCGTAAAGGGGCCGCGATCAACGATCAGGCTATGGCGCGGCAGGATGGGCAGTGCGTCGGGCTGGTCGACAAAGCGCAGCGTGTAATGATGCTGTGGCTGGACGGCAAATTCGGCAACATGCATGCGCCCCAAGGCAAGGAATACGCGCCGCGCGGGGCCGCAAAGTGCGGCAACGGCGGCTGGAATGTCGCCAACGCAGGTCCAGCGGTCGTGCTGGGCCGGCTGCCAGGCCGGGCGGGTCAGCGCAATATGGGCAACGCCTGCAAGCCGGGCTGCGATCATCGCATTGGCGCTCATGGTGGCGGCAAAGGGGTGCGTGGCGTCCACCAGATGGGTCACGCCATTCTCGCGCAGATAACCGGCAAGCCCCTCGGCCCCGCCAAAGCCGCCAACACGCACCGGCACCGGCTGGGCCAGCGGGTTCTGTGTGCGCCCGGCATAGCTGAGCATAGCGTCAACGCCCTGCGTGGCCAGCAGGCGGGCCAGCGCGCTCGCTTCGGTCGTGCCGCCCAGAACGAGGACTTTGGCCATGGCTGAGGCTGCTCCGTGGTTGACGATCATTGGCCTGGGCGAGGACGGAGCCGAGAGCCTTTGCCCCGCCGCCCGCAAGGCCCTGGCCAGCGCGGAGCTGGTCATGGGGCCACCGCGCCATCTGGCTTTGTTGCCGGCACTTACGTGCCCGGTCGAGGAATGGCCAGTACCTTTCAGCGACGGTTTGGCGCGGTTGTGGCCGCATCGTGGGCGGGCGATTGTGGTGCTGGCCTCGGGCGATCCGTTCTGGTTTGGCGCGGGCAGCAGCTTGACGCGCCACCTCGAAAGGGGCGAGTGGGTGGCCTATCCCGCGCTTTCCACCTTCTCGCTGGCGGCGGCGCGGTTGGGCTGGGGCTTGCAACATACCGCCTGCCTTGGCCTGCACGCCGCGCCCTTGGAAAGGCTGCGCCCTCATCTCGCCGCAGGCCAGCGGCTGATTGCGCTGCTGCGCGATGGCGAGGCGGTGGCCGGGCTGGCGGCGTATCTGACCGCTTGCGGCTTTGGCGCGTCGCGGTTGCACGTGATGGAAGCGCTGGGCGGGCCACGGGAGCGCTTGCGCTGCGTCACCGCACAGGCGCTCGATTTTGCCGATATCGCGCATCCGGTGGCGGTGGGCATTGCCTGCGCGGGCAAGGGGCCTGCCATGCCAACGGCTTCGGGCCTGCCCGACGACTGGTTTGCCAATGATGGCCAGATGACAAAACGCCCCGTGCGCGCCCTCACACTGTCGGCACTGGCCCCGCGTGCTGGCGAATTGCTGTGGGATATTGGCGCAGGCTCGGGCTCGATCGGGATAGAATGGTTGCTCGCGCATCGCGCCAATCGCGCTGTTGCTGTCGAGGGCGACCCGCTGCGCGCCGCCCGGGCAAGGGCCAATGCGCTGGCGCTGGGGGCAGGGCGGCTCCGGGTGGTCGACGGGCTTGCCCCCGCAACCCTGCCCGAGGGTGAAACGCCCGACGCCGTGTTCGTGGGAGGCGGCCTTTCGCAGGCCATGCTCGAAGGGCTGTGGCAGCGTTTGCCGCATGGTACGCGCCTCGTGGCCAATGCCGTCACGATCGAGTCCGAGGCATTGCTGGCCCATTGGCACCGCGAAAAAGGCGGGCAATTGCTGCGCATCGAACTGGCTGATGCTGCCCCCATCGGCACGCGCCAAGGCTGGAAGGCGCGCTATCCGGTTGTGCAGTGGAGCGTCGTGCTGTGATTGTCGCAGGCTTTGGCTTCCGCCGCGGGGCGGGCGCGGCATCGCTGCAAAACGCGCTCGATGCCGCGCAGCAAGGCCTGCCTGCGGTCACCCATCTGGCCACAGCGCAGGACAAGGCCGCCGCGCTGGCACCATTAGCGCAAAGGCTCGGCCTGCCTGTGGTCGCGCTACAGGGCGGGGCGCTGATCCTGGCGCCCACCACGACGCTTTCGCTCGCCAG
>DATMUT010000069.1:0-2474 GCA_035563755.1 Novosphingobium sp. | reverse complement strand
CACATGCTTGCTGCAAGCACTGCGCTTGCGGCCACGATTTTGTTCACGCCCGCTTTGCACGCCCAGGCCGCCGCCGCGCCTGCTGCCTCTGCGGACGACAGCCAGGTGCGCGACATTGTCGTGACCGCCACCAAGCGCGAGACCAGCCTGAGCAAGACCCCGATCGCCATTTCGGCCTTCGGTCAGGCGCAGCTCGACAAGCAGCAGGTCAAGGACGTGATGGGCCTGGCCGACTTCGTGCCCAGCCTGAAATTCGCCCAGCAGGGCGACCAGGGCGCGATCGTGCTGACCATGCGCGGCATCGGCAACGACAGCGCCTATACCGAAGTGGCCGACCCCGAGGTCGCCATGTATATCGACGGCATCTACAGCCCGCGCTCGCAGGGTGCCTCGGCGCTGATGTACGACATGGAGCGCGTCGAGGTGCTGCGCGGGCCGCAGGGCACGCTGTTTGGCCGCAACGCCACGGTCGGCGCGATCAGCCTGGTCACCGCCAAGCCCAAGCTGGGCGAGTTTTCGGCCAGCCTTGAAGGCGTGGTGGGCAATTACAACCGCTTTGGCGTGCGCGGCGCGATCAACATCCCCGTTACCGACAATTTCGCCCTGCGCGCCGCCTTCATCACCGACCAGCACGATGGCTACATCGCCTATCAACAGCCGCCCGCGATTGCCGGCATCAATGCCTCGGCCTTCGTGACCAGCGGCAAGAAGTACTATGCCGGCAACCAGAAGTCGGCCCGCCTGTCGGCGCTGTGGGAACTGCCGCGCTTCCACTGGAACGCTTCGGTCGAATATTATTCCGACACCGGCTCGCCCATCCTGCAGCTGATGCAGAACCCGCGTGCTGGCCAGGCGTTCTGGTCGGCGCTGGTCGACACCGCGCCGCAGACCGACCGCTATTCGGTCTCGGTCCGCTCGAACATGGCCTATGATGTGACCGACGGCATTCAGGCGGTCTATATCGCGGGCTGGTCGCGCGTGGGCGGCACCGCCGATTCCGACGCTGACGCCGGCGCTTTCCCGCCGACCAGCGCCAGCGCGCCTGTGGGCGCCTTTGGCGAGAACCGCACCGCCTTCTCGCGCTATGATTTCTGGAGCCACGAGGTCCAGCTGAAATCGACCGGCCACAACATGATCGACTGGATCGTGGGCGGCTATTACAGCCATGAAGTCAACAAGATCCGCTTCGATATCGACCAGCGCAACGGCTATCGCGACGGCACGTTCAACTGGGCGGGCACCTTCATCCAGGCCGACCGCCTGATCGATTCGATGGCCGCCTTTGGCCAGGCCACCTGGCATGTGAACAGCCGCATCAACCTGACCGGCGGCCTGCGCTATACGCATGACATGAAGCGCGACATCGGCGGGCGCAACGTGACCTTCGCCGGCTGCCCCAGCACGCTGACGGGCGCGGCGGCCACCGCCTGCGCCAATAGTGTGGCCAGCCTGCCGGGCATCTTCGGCATCGACCTGAACGGGGCGGGCAATGCCCAGAACGTGGTCGACACGCTGAACGCCCAGACCAGCCAGTATGGCAATCTGTGGGGCATCTCGGCCAACGACACGCATGGCTCGTGGAGCAAGCTGACCTGGCTGGCCCGCGCCGACATGCAGGTGACCGACACGACCATGGCCTATGCCAGCGTGAGCACCGGCTTCAAGTCGGGCAACATCGAGGATGGCGGCCTGCTGGCCAAGCCCGAGACGCTGACCAACTATGAAATCGGCAGCAAGTCGCGCTTCTTTGGCGGGCGTCTGTCGCTCAACCTGGCGGCCTATTACAGCAACTTCACCGGCTATCAGGTGAACCAGGCGATCACCACCCGCGATTCGGCCGGCAACATCATCGGCAGCCAGATCGTGACCACCAATGCCAAGGGCGCCAAGGCCTATGGCATCGAGGCGGAAATGAACGCCAACATCACCCGCCACGACCGGATCAACCTGTCGGCCACGGTGCAGAAGACCGAGCTGGACGACCTCATCACGGTCGACAACCGCATCTACAACAACACGCCCGCCAATCTGGAAAATCTGAAAGGCAACGAGCTGCCGCACGCGCCGCGCTTCTCGGCAACGGCCAGCTACGAGCACGACTTCGTGATGGCCAACGACGGCAAGATCACGCCGCGCGCCACTGTCCACTACGAAACGCGCAGCTGGCTGACCTATTTCAACGGCGATGTGGCCTCGCGCTACGACGCTGCGAACCAGGCCGGCAAGGGCACGCTGGGCACCGCCTTCGACCAGCAGAAGGCCTATGCCAAGATCGACATGGCGCTGGCCTATACCTCGCCCAAGGGCAACTACGGGATCGAGGCTTTCGTCCAGAACCTGACCGATCATCGCATCCGCACCAGCGCCAGCGTGTCGGGGCCGACGAACAACCTGCCGGCGGTGTTCCTGTCGAACTACGAAGCGCCGCGCACCTGGGGCGTGCGGGCTCGCGCCAAGTTCTAACCCCCCCCCCC
>DATMUT010000068.1:0-10100 GCA_035563755.1 Novosphingobium sp. | reverse complement strand
AGGTGGCCACCTGCCGCAATTCGGCGTCGCTAATGTCAACGCGGGTGAAGGGGGGCATGCTCATGATGCCGCCCCGCGCGATGGCCGTGGCGTAATCGGCGGTCAGATCATCGCGTTTGGCCAGTTCGCCCTTGCCCGGGCCCAGCCGCCTGGCCAGCATGAGCGTGCCCATGCCGCGTGCCTCATGGCATATGCCGCATTTGGCATGAAAGATCTGCGCGCCGGGCAGGGGCGCGTCGGGGGCTTCCCTTGCCGGGGATGGCTGCGCGATGCCGGTCTGCGCGCCGGGCAGCGCGACGCCTGCGAACAGGGCGGCGGTTGCCAGCAGGGCGATCCTGCTCAGTGGCGGCCTCATGCCTTGCCTCCTTTCGCGACGGTCGATGCGCGACCGATGCCATTGCGCCCCGGGGCAATGATGTTGTTGGGATCGATCGCCTTTTTCACCCGGTCGTTCAACCGGCCCATCGCGTGATTGTTGAAATCGAACGTGTCGGCAATCACCTCCTGATAGCCGATATGCCCGCGATATTCGGCAAAGCCGTCGCGCGCGGCGCGTTCGACCAGCCGCCGGTAAAGGCGGTCAACCCTTGCTGTCATCGCCACATCGTCGCGATCGTAGAAGATCAGGCTGACGTTGTTGATATGTCGTTTGCCAATGGTGAAACTGGCCGAATAATCGTGGCCCATCTCGTCATAGATGGCCTTGGTGCCCTTGGCATAGTCGAGGATCAGCCTGCCGTCGGGCGGCATGACGGGGGCAAAGCTGAGATGCCCGCCGCGCCCGCCGTACCAGTTGACCGAATTGAGCGCCATGGTCGAGGGAATGCCCCGCGCCGACTTCTCGACCGGCTCGCCCTTCCGCCAGATCTCGAACTCAAGCGGTTTGCCGATCCGGGGTTCGAACAGATCCCGGATCAGCTGCACATGGGCCTGAACGGCGCCGGGATAACCAAAAAGAAACAGCTTGGTATTCCACCAGCCCAGACCCAGCTTTTTCATCATGGCTTCATTGGCTGAATCGGGCAAGGCGCCGGGGCCATCATACCAGTCCTTGCGCTGCGACATCGCCGAGGCCGATCGCACCGGCGTGCCGAACACGATGTTGTGCTGGATCACGTCGCGGCGGCGCAGGTCCGCCAGAATATCAAGGGCCCAGCCGGCATCCTCGAGGTTGGGCAGCGCGAGCGTGATCTTGGCCGACATTTCGGGTTCAGGCTGAAGCCACATGCCGCCTCGCGTGACGATACCCAGGTTCGACTGGACGAACATCTGGTCCCAGCCCGGCCCATAGCCGTGGTGATAGGCCTGCCAGACCTTGCTGTTGGCCATGGCGCCCATGCCGGTGCGCAGCATGTCGCCATCGGGCAACACCACTTCCAGCCCGCACAGGGTGTCGGTGTGGTCGCCATAGGGGGTATAGCCGATGCCGCGGTCGAGCGCATTGCCCAGAACGCTGCCCCAGCCATTGCCCGGAACCGACATCCATAGCGGAATGTCATTGTCCTTCAGGTGATTGTAGAGGTCGAAATAGCTGACCCCCGGTTCGATCAGGCAATGGGCATGGCGCGGGTCGACCTCGATCCTCTTCATCCGCCCCATGTCGAGCACGATGTTGCCCTTTTGCACGGGGGCCGGGCCGCCATAGCCCAGATTCTTGCCCCGGCTGACCGGCCACAGCGGCACTTTCAGTTCATTGGCGATGCGCACGATCGCCTGCACTTCGGCCGTGCTGGCCGGGGCCAGCGCGGCCGAGGGCTGATGGTTGAGGCCATCGCCCATGGCATAGGGATCGCCATAAGTTGAGCGATCCTCCTCGCTGGTCAGCACCCATTCCTTGCCGATCGCGGAGCGGAAACGTTCAAGCGCCCTGGCAAGGAGAGCGTCGGGAATATGGGCGGGGGTGGGCATGGCGTCCTGCTGTTTGAGAGGAAGGAGGGGAAGATGGATCAGATCGCGGCGAGCGCCTGCACATCCTCGAGGCTGGCCCAGTTGCCGTGCAGGCCAAAGCGCAGGCGGACCGGAATGTTGATCGTGGCAATGGGGCCATCGGCAATGCGGGTCGCCTCGAAGATCAGCAGGTCGCTGCTGCGGGTTTCCAGGCGGTTGACCACCACCACCACCCAGCCATCGCCTTCGGGCGCATCCTTGGCGCGGGGCACGAAGCAGGGTTCCTGAATGGAAGAGGTCGGCCCGACCCAGTATTTCTGCTCGGTGCCCGTTGCCAGATCGACCATGCCCAGCGTGTTCATCACCCAGCCACCGGCGCTGCCGCCCTTCAGCTCGACAGGCTGCGACGGGTCGATAACGACCATCCAGCCATAGCGGTAAGGCTTGCCGGTAAAGCGGTCGTCGTATTTGGGAAATTCGCCGATCATGTCGGACAGGCGCTCGGAGCGGTATGCTTCCTCGTTCTGCTCGAGATCCACGCTCCAGCGCGAGAGGAAGGTGCGCGCGGCGACCGGATCGAAGGGCCTGTCCTCGATGTCGGGGAAGAAGGGCATCATGTTGTTGGCCGCCACAGGCAGGTCGAGGGTGATCTTCGTGCCCTCGTTCCAGGCGTTCATCACATGGCCGGCAAAACAGCCCGGCCCCTTGAACCAGCGGATGTCGGCCGCCGTCGTGCCCGGCTTGCGCGGCACCACCGCCAGATAGCCAGGCAGCGAGGTGTCAAAGCCGAAATGCGGCTTGCCGGCCTTGAGCCTGTCCCAGTTGCTGGTCATCGGCATCACCGGGAACAGGGCATAGTCGCGGGTGATGGCGAAGTCGTGCATCATGGCGTAATAGGGGTTTTGCCAGGCAATTTCGAACAGCAGTTCGCCTTGCGGGCTGATTTCGTAATAGGTCATGTCCGTGGTCAGCACGCCATTCGAGGCATAGCCGAAAGCGCACATGTTGCCCGTGTCGGGATCGGTCTTGGGATGGGCGGTAAAGGTCTCGCCAGACATCTTTCCGCCAAAACGGGTGTAGCCGCCCGTTTCCAGCGTGGCCGGGTCCATGGTCAGAGCGGGCGAATCCTCCTTGAGCGCATAGAGCACGCCGCCGTGGATATAGGCGTTGGTGTTTGCCGTGCCGCGGATCTTGCCCTTCACGGCCTCCGCGTCGCTCAGCGGGTTGCGGTAGGCGCCGAACAGGGCGCGGCCGGCCTCGTTTTCCAGCTTCCACTTGTCGGTTTTGGCCCAGCGCTGGTGAAAATCGCAGCGCCCGTCGTGGATGCGGAACATCGAGATCATGCCGTCGCCATTGAACGCGATGTCATCGCCCAGCAGCGGGGGAAACTGATGCTCGGGCTGCACGCGGTAGAAGGCGCCGTTCATCTGCGGGGGGATGGCGCCCTGCTCGACGTTCAGGTCCTGCACGTCGGCTTCCACGCGTGAAGGGGTGTTAAAGCCTGTAAAGCTGGGCGTTTTGGGGAATGTGGTGGTCATCCTGATCTCCTGTCCGGCGGCCAGCGGCGGTGACGCGACCTGTCGCCGGTTGATGGGGCGCGTGAATTTTGGGCGCTCTGGTTCTGCTAGAAAGAATTATGTTCCATTGTCTGGATGGTCAAGCGCGGATGTGCGCAAACCTCGTTCCGCTGCCCGATTGCGGGGCGGCGTGATTTTGATGGGTTGACCGGCGCGGGGGTCTCGTAATAAAAGAATGGCGTTCCGTCACATAGAACGGATGAAACGGGGGCTATCCCGCCAGGCCTTGCATATGGTGCAGCCGGCTCCGGGCATTGCCTTGAACTTACGGGTGAGGACTTCGCATGCGTTTGACTGCTCTTTCTTTTTCGCTGCTGACCGGGGTTGCCTTCTGGGCGATCGCGCCGGGCGTGGCTTTGGCCGACTCGGCAGGCCAGGGCGACCAGGTCGCGACTGCCGGGCCGGTTACTGGCGTGGCCGATATCGTCGTGACCGCGCAGCGTCGTTCCGAAAGCTCGCAAAAGGCGCCCTTGTCGATCGCCGTGCTCTCGCAGGACGTGCTGCGTCAGGCAGGGGTGAGCCAGGCCACCGATCTGAGCAGGATCACGCCGGGCGTGCAGATCACGATGGGCGGGTCGGCCACCCAGGTTTTTGTGCGTGGCGCCGGCACCCCCACGACCACCCCTTTGAGTGACCCCTCGGTGTCGCTCAACATCGACGGCGTGTATATCGCCCGCTCGCAATCCTTCAGCGGCACGATGTTCGACCTCGACCGGGTCGAGGTGCTCAAGGGCCCGCAGGGTACGCTTTATGGGCGCAACTCGTCTGGCGGCGCGCTCAATCTGGTTGCCGCCACGCCCCGGCTTGGCCAGACCACGGGTTATATCCAGCTGGGCGCGCAAAGCTATAATGGTGTCAACGCCGAGGCGGCCGTGAACATTCCGGTGGGTCAAACCGTGGCGATCCGTGCCGCGGGCCAGATCGTCCACCGCGATGGCTACATCAGCGACGGCAGCGACGATGACAAGCATGAGTCGGCGCGGGTGCAGGTGTTGTTCAAGCCTTCATCCAAATTCTCGCTGCGGCTTTGGGGCAGCTACCAGCATATTGGCGGCACTGGCCCGGGTTACGTTGCCTATGAGCCCAGCGCCAAAACGCCTGGCGGCGCCTATGTGCCGGCCGACCCGTGGAGCAGCGTGTCGCCCCTGGTGAACCAGCGCTTCCAGACGATTTTCCACACCGATCCGGCCTTCCATTCGGAGCAGGCCTATCAGGATATCAACAGCTGGAATCTTCACGCGCAGGCCGATCTTGACCTTGGCTTTGGCATGCTGACCGTTATTCCGGCCTATCAGGACGTGACGATCCGTGCGGAGAGCTTTCCGGGCATCAAGTACAGCACGACCAATTACGTGACCGGCGCGCCGCAGAAATCCAAAACCACCTCGGTCGAGGTGCGCCTTGCCGAACATGGCGGCAGCCGGTTGAGCTATACCGCCGGTTTCTTCTATTATGACGAGCGTTTGAACAACAATTCGACCGTCTATCTGGGCGCCGCCGCGCCGGGCGTGCTGGGGCCGAACATTCCGGGCGCGTCGGGCGCGCTGGCGCTCACCTATACCGCCAATCTGGCAACCACCAGCTATGCCGGCTTCGGTCAGGCCAGCTATGAGTTGTTCAAGGGGTTCAAGCTGATCGGCGGCCTGCGCTATACCGATGAGACCCATCAGGTGGCCAATGGCACGCAGTGCCTGCTGGTGGCCTATCCCGCCAGCAGCCCGTGCCTTGCCTCGGCCACTGGCCTGCCCGACGCCAGCGGCCAGAAGGTCTATGTGCTCTCCTCGAACCTGCATGACAGCCGGGTGAACTACAAAGCGGGTGCCGAATACCAATGGGCCGCCCGCAACATGATCTATTTCACCGTTTCGACCGGCTTCAAATCTGGCGGTCAGCCCGTGGCGGCGGTTCCGGCCTATTTGCCCGAAACGCTCACGGCCTATACGTTCGGCTCGAAGAACCGCTTTTTCGGCGACAGGCTGCAGGCCAACATCGAACTGTTCTGGTGGGATTTCAACAACAAGCAGGAAGCGCTTCAGCGCCTCGATGCCTATGGCACCAGCCAGTCCACCACTATCAATGCCGGCAAGGCCACCTCGAAGGGCGTCAGCATCGAATTGCAGGGCAAGCTGACCGCCAATGACACGCTGATGCTGAATGCCGAATATGACCACGCCCGCTACGGCAATTTCGTGTGGACCGCCTATGCCAAGGCGCCCTCGACCGGCTGTTCCTATGCCGCGATTACCGGCAGCAGCAATTACAGCGTGAATTGCTCGGGCTATCAGATGATGCGCTCGCCCGACTGGTCTGGCAGCGCGAGCTACACGCACGCCTTCCACTTTGCCAATGGCGGGCATCTCGACGCGAATGTGAATGCCACCTATGCCGGCAGCCGCTGGGTTCAGGCCGCCTTCATCGCGAACGCGCGGATTGGTGCCTATGCGCTGTTGAATGCGGGGCTGACCTATCATGCGCCCGGCAACGCCTATTCGATCGACTTCTTCGCGCAGAACCTGACCAACAAGGCGGTCTATACCGGCGGCGATCAGAGCCCGATCCTGGGTGGCCTGTTTGCCGCGACGATCAGCGCGCCGCGCGTGTTCGGCGGCCGCATTCGCTACAATTTCTGATCTGATGGGGGCGGCGGGGCGTTCCCGCCGCCGTCCTGGCCCGGCCCGGCTGCCTTCTTGGCACCAAGGCGCGCAGGCCGATTTTTTCGATTTTTCAAACAGAACTACATTCTGTCAGCAAGAACTGGAGATACCCGGTGAAGATTGCAAATTTTGATGGAGGCAGGATCGGCGTCGTCCTCGACGATGCGATCGTCGATGTCAGTGCGGTTGCCGGCGTCGTTCCGGGGGAATGGCCGCCGGTTGGCCCATTGCGGCTGATCCGCGATTTCGACAGGCTGCGCCCGGCGATCGAGGCCGCCGCGGCAGAGGGTCAAAGGCTGCCGCTGGCCTCGGTGCGGCTGGAAACGCCGGTGCCCTGGCCTAACAAGGTCATTGCCTATCCGGTGAACTATCATGCCCATGGCCGCGAAATGCAGGCCGGCTACCGCGCGACCAACCAGGGCTTTTTCCTCAAGCCTTCCAGTGCGCTGTGCGGGCCAGGCGATGCCATCGTCCTGCCCGACGTGCCGGGGCGCGAGGTGCATCACGAGGCCGAACTGGGCATTGTCATCGGCAAGACCGCCCGGGGTGTCGCGCGCGAGGACTGGCAGGACTATGTGTTCGGCTATGCCTGCCTGATGGACATGGTGGTGCGCGGCCGCGAGGAACGCGTGTTCCGCAAGGCCTACGACACCTTCTGCCCGGTTGGCCCGTGGATCGTCACCGCCGATGCCGTGCCCGATCCGCAGGCGCTGGAATTCAAGCTGTGGGTCATCCGCCCCGACGGCAGCCGCGAACTGCGCCAGCACGCCAACACGCGCGATCTGGTGCTCGACATTCCGGGCATGATCGCGACCGCTTCGGCCGTGATGACGCTTCAGCCCGGCGACATCATCGCCACGGGCACGCCGCAGGGCGTGGGGCCGATTGTCGAGGGGGACAGGGTTCATATCTGGATTCAGGATGTGGGCGAGATGACCCTGCCGGTGGTGCAGGGCACGCAGGGCGCCACCGAGGTTTTCGCCGACGCCTATGCCCCCGCGATCGTCAAGCAGCCGCTGGGATGAGCGCGATGCCCAACCCCCTGCTGGCCCCGCCGCCTGTGACAAACGCCGATCCGGCCGCCATTGGCTCGCTCGATGCGCTTTATAAGGCGTTTACCGCGCTGAACATGGAAGGTGGCTGGCATCGCAGCCGGCCCGCGCTGTGGCGCGAACCGGCCCGCCATTTCCTGCCCTGCCGCTGGCGATATGGCGAGGTGAAGCCGATCCTGGCCGCAGCCGGCCAACTGGTGGGCACCGATCAGGCCGAGCGCCGCAACCTGACCATGTTCAACCCGGCGCCGGGCAACATCTATCCCACGCTCAACACGCTTGTCGCAGCCTATCAGATGGTCAGGCCCGGCGAGGTCGCACGTGCCCATCGTCACACGGCCAATGCGCTGCGGCTCATACTGGAGGGGCAGGGCACGTATACCGTGGTCAACGGCCAGCGGGTCGAGATGCGCCCCGGCGACGTGCTGCTCACCCCCAACTGGGCCTGGCACAGCCACGAAAACAGCGGGCAGGACGACTGCTACTGGATGGATTTTCTGGACGTGCCGCTGGTCCATCTGCTCGAGCCGATGTTCTACGAGCCGCACCCCGAGGGGCTGGAAAAGGACATTGCCGAAAGCCAGGGGAGGGCGCTCGCTTTCCGCTGGGAAGAGACGGTCGCGAGGCTGGGAAAGGCGCGCGGGCAGGAGGTCTGCGATGCCCATGCCTCGGTCCAGCTGGGCGATCCGGCGTTGAAGACCATTCGGCTCGACATGCAGCAACTGGACGCGGGCAAGCCGACCGCGACCTGCCGCACCACCGCCAACATCATCTACGCCGTGGTGCGCGGCAGCGGCGTCACACATGTCGATGGCGAGGCGATGGACTGGCATTTCGGCGACACGATCGCGGTGCCGGCATGGCGCCCGTACCGCCATCTCGCCAGCCAGGATGCGGTGTTGCTCAAAGTGTCGGACGCCCCGGTGATGGCGGCTTTCGACTGGCTGCGCACCGAAGCTGCGTAATTCGGGCCCGCCTAATTCGGGATGCCCCGTCATCGGGCCGTTTCCCGCATGTTTTCCACCGGAAGGAATTGATTTGTGAGCAAGCCCAGGAAGATCCTGATCGCAGGCGCCGGGATCGGTGGCGCGGCAGCGGCGCTGTCGCTTTTGCAGCGCGGTTTTGACGTTGAAGTCTATGAACAGGCCCCGGAATTGGGCGAAGTGGGGGCCGGCATCCAGATCAGCCCGAACGGTTCGCGCGCGCTCGATGCGCTGGGCGTGTTCCAGACGCTGAAAAGCCTGTCCTGCGCGCCCGAGAAGAAGGCCTTTCGCCTGTGGAACACTGGCATGGAGTTCCCCCTGTTCGATCTGGGCGAGAGCGCCATCGAGAAATATGGTTACCCGTATCTCACCGTCTATCGCCCCGATCTGCTGGGAACGCTGGTGGACGGCGCCCGCGCGCTCAAGCCCGACGTGTTCAGGCTGGGCAAGACGGTCGCCGGTTTCGATCAGGACGGGCAGGGGGTGACGCTCAGGCTGGCCGACGGCACGGTTGCCACAGGCGACGTGCTGATCGGCGCTGACGGCGTGAAGACCGCCATCCGCCGCCAGCTGTGGGGAGACGATGAGGCGCAGTTCCACGGGCTGGTTGCCTGGCGCGCCGTGATCCCGATGGAGTTGCTGCCTGCCAGTCTGCGCCAGATGGTGGGCTGGACCTGGATCGGGCCGGGCGCCCATCTGGTGAACTATCCTTTGCGTGGCGGCACGCTGATGAACATGGTGGGCACGGTCGAAAACGGCACCTGGGCCGCCGAGGGCTATCGCCAGGTAGGCGACCGCGACGAGTGCCTGAGCGACTATGCCGGTTGGCACGACGTGGTGCAGACGCTCATCAAGGCCGCGCCGCAATTGATGAAATGGGCTTTCATGGAGCGCAGGCCCGCACCCGTGTGGGGGCAGGGCAGGATCTCCCTGCTGGGCGATGCGGCCCATGCCACCTTGCCGTTTCTGGCGCAGGGGGCGGTTATGTCGATCGAGGATGGCGTGGTGCTGGGGCGTTGCCTGGCCGACTTCGACGATGTTGAAACCGCGCTGCGGCGTTACGAGAATACTCGCGTCGAGCGCACGACCCGGATGGTGCAGGGCGCCAAGGACAATACCGGCCGTTTCCACGCTCCCGAGCTGGCCACCGAGCAGGGCGCCATTGCCTATATGGAGCAGGAGTGGAGCCGGGCGCCTATCACCGGGCGTTATGACTGGCTGTACAAATATGACGTGATGACGGCGGGGATCTGAGGGCGATGAGCGAGACGACTGCCCTGCCGCAGGCGGACCTGCTGGCTGGTGTCCGGGTGCTGGACCTCACGAACATCCTGTCTGGTCCCTATTGCACCTATCAGATGGCATTGCTGGGTGCCGAGGTCATCAAGGTGGAGAACCCGGCAGGCGGCGATCTGGCCCGCCAGCTGGGCGCGGCGCCCGCGCTGAACCGGGCGCTGCTGGGCACGTCGTTTCTGGCGCAGAACGCGGGCAAGAAATCGGTCTCGCTCAATCTGAAGGCGCCGGAGGGGCGCGACCTGTTCATGGAGCTGGTCAAGAGCGCCGATGTGGTGGTCGAGAACTTCCGGCCAGGCGTCATGGATCGGCTGGGCGTGGGCTACGAGACGCTGCGCGAGGTCAAGCCCGGGATCATCTTCTGCGCCATTTCCGGCTTTGGTCAGGAGGGCCCTTTGCGGGCCAACCCGGCCTATGACCAGATCGTGCAGGGCATGTCGGGCGTGATGAGCATTACCGGCGACGAGCAGTCGGCGCCGTTGCGGGTGGGCTATCCTTTGTGCGACACGCTGGGCGGCCTGTCCTCGGCCTTTGCGGTGGTGGCCGCGCTTTATGCCCGCCAGCAAACAGGGCAGGGGCGTTTCATCGATGTCTCCATGCTCGATGCCACGGTGTCGGCGCTGGGTTGGGCGGTGTCGAACTACCTGCTGGCCG
>DATMUT010000067.1:0-3147 GCA_035563755.1 Novosphingobium sp. | reverse complement strand
CCCGACCGATCCGCTTATCGCCTTCCTGCTGGCCCAGTCGCGCTATGAGCTGGGCCACCCGGCCGCCGATCTTTTCGCGCGGGCGCAGGCCTTGTGGCCCGACAATCTCGACATCACCCGCAACCGCGCCCTGGCCGAAGCGGGCGAGGGGCAGCCGCAAGCCGCCATCGCCCGGTTGCAACAGGCGCTGGCCGCGCATCCGTTATGGCTCGATGGGCACCGGGTGCTGGCCGGCCTGCGCTGGACGCAGGGCGAGCAGGCCGGTTTCGATGCCGCGCTGGCGGCGGCTGCCCGGGCAAATCCGGGGCATCAGGGCCTGTGGCTGGGCTGGTTCAGCCTGGTGGCCCAGCACCGCGACTGGCCGCGCGTCCGCGCCATTCTGGACGAGGCAGAGCGCCATCTGCCCATGGGCCGCGCCTTGCTCTCGGCCCGCCTGTTCATTGCCGGCGAGAGCGGGGATACGCTCGAAACCGACCGCCTGCTGGCCCAAACCGCCGACTGGCAGGATGACTTTCTGGCGATTGCGCGTATCCGGGCGGCGCTGCGCCGGGGCGATGCCGCACGCGCTCTGGCGCTGGCCCTGCCGCATACGCAAGGGGCGCTGGCGGGGCAGGTGTGGCCCTACGTGGGCACGTGCTGGCGGCTGCTGGGCGATGCGCGCGCGCTCTGGCTCGATGGCGATCGGGCCTTTGTGCATGTGGCCGATGTGGGCCTTTCGGGCGAGGAACTGGCCGATCTGGCCGATCTGCTGCGCGCGCTGCACACGGCGCAATTGCCCTATGCCGAACAATCGGTGCGCGGCGGCACGCAAACTGACCGCAGCGTGCTGCTGCGCCACGAACCCACCCTGCAACGCGCCCGCACGGCGCTGATGGCGGAGGTGCGCGCCTATGTCGACGCGCTGCCGCCGGTGGATGCGGCGCATCCGCTGCTGGGCCGGGCGCGCGGTGATTTGCGCATTGCCGGCAGCTGGTCGGTGCGGCTGGGGGCGGGGGGCTTTAACGTCACCCATTCGCATCCGCTGGGCTGGATCAGCAGCGCCTTCTACGTGAGCGTGCCCGATATGGAGCAGATGGGCGCGGCGCCTGCGGGCCATTTCCATTTGGGCGCGCCGCCGCCCGAACTGGGGCTGGACCTGCCGCCCTGTGCGACCATTGCGCCGCAGCCGGGGCGGCTGGTGCTGTTCCCCTCGACCATGTGGCATGGCACTGTGCCAACCCGGGGCGGCGAGCGGCTCAACATCGCTTTCGACATCGTGCCCGCGCGCTAGATCCGGTCGGGCCGCAGCACCAGCGTCAGCCCGGCGGCCAGCGCCATCGCGCCCGCTGCCACCGCCATCGTCCACACCGGCTCGCCCGGAAACCACGCGCGCAGCACCGGCCCCATCAGCGTCGAGACGACGATCTGCGGCAGCACTACGAAGATGTTGAAAATGCCGGTGTAAGTGCCCAGCATTTGCCCGCCCAGCGCATCGGTGATCATCACATAGGGCAGGGTAAGGATGCTGGCCCAGGCCAGCCCCAGCAGGCCAAAGGGCAGCGCCAGCACCCACGGATCGCGCACCAGCAGCAGCAGCGCGAAGCCGGCCACGCCCAGCATCAGGCACAGCGCATGGGCCGGCCCCGTGCCCATCCGCCGCGCCAGCCATGGCAGGCCGGCAAAGCCAAACAGCGCGGCCACCACATTGAAGCCGGCAAACAGCACGCCCACCCAGTCGGCCCCGGCGTTATAGGCCGCATCGCCCGCGTGGGCCGCGTGAAAGGCATATTGCGTGACCACCGGCGTCATGAACGGCCACATGATGAACAGCGCAAACCAGCTGAAGAACTGCACCACGGCCAGACGGCGCATGGCCCCCGGCATGGCGGCCAGATCGGCGCAGAGCGCGCGCAGGCCCGCTCCATGCGGCTCTGCGCTGTCTGCCTCGCCCATGGCGGCCAGTTGCTCGGGCGCGTATTCGCGGGTGCGCCAGGCCGTCCACCCCACGCCCAGCAGCAGGACCGCCGCCGACAGGCCCAGCGCGATGCGCACGCTGGCCGGCACGCCGCCGCTCGCGCTTGCGCCGCTGCCCAGATGGGTAAGGGCAAAGGGCGCGACAAAGCCCAGGACCGCCCCCGTACACCCCATCGCCGCGTTGATGGCCAGCCCGCTGGCGCGCTGTTCGGGCGGGACCATATCGCCCACCAGCGCGCGGAACGGCTCGATCACCACGTTGAGCGCCGTGTCGAGCAACCAAAAGCAGGCGATGGCCAGCCACAAGGCGCCGGCCATGCTCATGCCCGCCAGCGCCGCGGCCGAGATGAGCGCGCCGCCCACCATCCACGGCAGGCGCCGCCCGCCCCAAGCGCCAATGCGCAGCCACTTGCGGTCGCCCAACTGCCCCACGATGGGCTGCACCAGCAGCCCCGTGACCGGCCCGGCGATCATCAGGATGGGCAATTGGTCGAGGTCGGCGCCCAGCGACTGGAAGATGCGCGCCATATTGCCCTGCTGCAGGGCAAAGGCGATGGCGCTGCCGAAATTGGCGGTCGACAGGGTGATGAGTGCGCTGGTGCGCAGGCTTGGCTTTGTCATGTCCTTCTCCCGCCGACATGGTAGCGTGAATGACGGGTTGTGCAAAGGATTGCATTGACGCGTCACCCATTCTGGTGCAGTTTTCGGCACCATATCAGAGGCCTTCATCCATATACGCCTTGCAATTGGCTGCCTCGAGTCAGAAGAATGGTTGGACTCGCAAAGCCAGAACAACCAGATCGGGTATGAACAGGATCAGGAATATCAAGGAACTGGCCGAACTGGCCGGCGTGTCGACCGGCACGGTGTCGCGCGCGCTGGCCGGGTCGGAACTGATCAGCCTGAAAACGCGCGAGCGCATTCAGGCCCTGGCCGAGGAGCATGGCTTTCGCCCCAATGTGATGGCCCGCAACCTGCGCATTCAGCGCACCGGCGCCATTGGCGTGCTGATCCCGCTGGGGCACGAGACGGGGCAGCATATTTCCGACCCCTTCTTCATCACCATGCTGGGCCTGCTGGCCGATGCGCTGACCGAGCGGGGCTATGACCTGCTGCTCACCCGCGTGATCCCGGCCGATGCGGCCTGGCTCGAGCGGTATGTCGATTCGGGGCGGGTCGACGGCGTGCTGGTCA
>DATMUT010000066.1:0-2631 GCA_035563755.1 Novosphingobium sp. | reverse complement strand
GTGGCTGCGCGGGCAGGGGCTCGAGCCGGCGATGCTCTCGGCCATCGCGGTGGCGGGCGATTCGATGGAGCCGACCCTGCGCGATGGCGACGAGATCCTGGTCGACCGCTCACCCCGCCCTTTGCGCGACGGGGTGCATGTGGTGCGCGTCGACGATGCGCTGCTGGTCAAGCGGCTCGATCTGGCGCGGCCCGGCCGCATAGCGCTTATCAGCGACAATGCCGCCTATCGCCCGCTCGACCTCCCGCGTGAGGAGGTGGCCGTTATCGGCCGCGTGGTTTGGAAAGGTGGGCGGCTCTAGCGCCCGCCACGCGTTAGCGCACCCACTGCGCCAGCCAGTCGGCCAGCGCCTGCGGGCTCATGCTGCGCGCATCGGCCAGCGCCGTGACGTGGCCGGCATTCACCAGCGTGTTGCTGCGCGGATCAACCACCAGAATGGCCGGCACGCCAGCGGGCCGCGCGATGCCATAGGCCGCCGAAATATCGAGGTTCTTGCTGAACCGGCCCACATCGACCGTGACCACCACATAGTGCTTGTCGATGAAGGCGGCCAGTTGCGGCAGGTGCATGGTGCCGGCCAGCACCCGGCAATCGCCACACCAGTTGCCGCCCATGTCGATCAACAGCAGCTTGTGCTGGGCCTTGGCGCGGGCCTTGGCCTTGGCCAGATCGGTGTGAGCATTGGCCGCCTCGTCATAGGGCAGGGGCAGCGGCTGGGGCAGCTGGGCAAAGCTGGACTGGGCCAGGCGCGGCGCCGGCGCGCCTGCCGCCACGGCGCCGGTTCCGGCCATCAGGGCGGCGGCAAACAGGGCGGGCATCAGGGGCAGGCGCATGGGGGTTTCCTTTCGGGAGGCTGGCCTTTTGGGGACATCCTTTCGCCTAATCCCGCCTTGCCACCTAGTAAAGCGGCGTAAGGCAGGCCTGCGCGCAGCTTTGCTTTGCCCGCGCGCAAGTTTGCTTTATCCCGCCGGCATGACCACTCCTGCTCCTTTGCGCGCCGCCATCATCCCCGTCACCGCTTTCCAGCAGAACTGCTCGCTCATCTGGTGCACGCGCACCATGCGCGGCGCGCTGGTCGATCCAGGCGGCGACCTCGACACGCTGAAGGCGGCGGTGGCCAAGGCGGGCGTCACCATCGAGAAGCTGTTGATAACCCATGGCCATATGGACCACTGCGGGCTGGCGGGCGTGCTGGCCAAGGACATTGGCGTGCCGATCGAAGGCCCGAATGAAGGCGACCGCTTCTGGATCGAGGGCCTTGACGATGCCGAGATGCGCATGGGCCTTGAGGGGCAGAGCTTCGAGCCGGACCGCTGGCTGGTCGATGGCGATACGGTGACCGTGGGCGATCTGGTGCTCGATGTGGTGCATTGTCCGGGGCACACGCCGGGCCATGTGGTGTTCGTGCATGGCCCCTCGCGCCTGGCGATTGTGGGCGATGTGCTGTTTGCAGGCTCGATCGGGCGCACCGATTTCCCGCGGGGCAATCACCAGCAACTGCTCGACTCGATCACCAACAAGCTGTGGCCGCTGGGCAAGGACATCACCTTCATCCCCGGCCACGGGCCGTGCAGCACCTTCGGTCACGAGATGCTGACGAACCCGTTCGTGGGCAGCCGTTACGGATAAACGCTCAGATGCGCCCGGTGCTGGCCATGACCGCCAGCACCACCAGCACCAGCTGCGCGAGGGTGGATGTGGCCATGCCGATGGGGCGGCCGGGCTTGAAATTGCCGTCCATGCCAAAGCCGTGCGCCACCCGGCCCAGCATGAAAGCCGCGCCCATGAGCGGCAGCAGCCAGCTGCCCCAATTGCTGCGGCCAACGCCCGCCATCTCGACCAGAGCAAAGAGAATCAGGGTGATGGGCGTCTGCTCGATGAAATTGGCCTGCGCGCGCATCCGTGCGATCAGCAGCGGGTCGCCGCCGTCGCCCATATGCACCTTGTGCGCCATGCGCACCTTGCCAACGCGCATCATCAGCCAGAAATTGACCACGGCCGCTGCCGCTGCAAGGCACAAGGTTGTCGGCAAAATCTGTAACATAATCCCTCCGTTCGATTTCCCGCACGCTGCTACGCCAGAGATACTTGCAACACACGCGAAATTCGTTATAGGCGCCCCTTCGCAACCGCCTGTGCCCTTGCGCATCCGGGCGGCTTTTTTCGTCGTAATCGCATTATTCAGGAACAGGTGCCGAAATGGCTGTCCCCAAGAGGAAAACTTCCCCCTCCCGTCGCGGCATGCGTCGCAGCCATGACGCCCTGCAGGCCGAAGCCTTTCACGAGTGCTCGAACTGCGGCGAGCTGAAGCGCCCGCACAACCTCTGCCCGTCTTGCGGTCACTACAACGGTCGCGAGATCCTCGCGGTCGGTCTCTGATTTCTCGCCGGCACGGGAAGGGTTAGTCGCATGGGTCTGCCGCGTATCGCCGTGGATGCGATGGGCGGAGACGAGGGTGTGCGCACCATGGTCGCTGGCGCGGCCATGGCGCACGAGCGTCACGCGCAGATCCGTCTCCTGCTGGTGGGTGATTCAGCCCGTATCGAACAGGCACTCGACCGTCACGCAGGGCTTCGCCCGGCGGTCGAGGTGGTCCACGCCGATGATGTGATCAGCGGCGAGGAGAAGCCC
>DATMUT010000065.1:0-3774 GCA_035563755.1 Novosphingobium sp. | reverse complement strand
ACCAGATTGGTCATCGCCCGGTCGAGCGCCAGCCCGCCGGCCAGCAGCAGCACGATGATCCACACCGCCGCGATCATCATCATGCGCTGCGAAAGCGAGCCGGTGTGCGCCTTGCGCAAGCCTGCGCGCCGCTCGCCGCTGGCGGGCGGATGGCCGGGGTCCAGCGGCGCCTGTGCAGCGCCGGCCTCTTCAGTGTTGCCCGCCTCGCTCATCCTGCTCCGCCATTGGCGCGCGGGGGTGCCCCCGGCGCCATATCTTTGCCCTTAGCCGCGCGCGGGCACCGGATCGTCCAGGCTGTAGCCCAGCCCGCGGATCGTGGTGATGACATCGGCGCCCAGCTTCTTGCGGATGCGGGTAACGAACACCTCGATCGTGTTCGAGTCGCGGTCGAAGTCCTGATCGTAAATGTGCTCGATCAGCTCGGTGCGGCTCACCACCTTGCCCTTGTGGTGCAGCAGGTACGACAGCAGCTTGTATTCCTGCGCCGTCAGCTTCACCGGCTCGCCATCGAGCGTGACACGGCCCGAGCGGGTGTCGAGGCGCACAGGCCCTGCGGTCAGCTCGCTGCTCGAATTGCCCGAGGCGCGGCGGATCAGCGCGCGCAGGCGGGCAATCAGCTCCTCGGTCTGGAAGGGCTTGGCCAGATAGTCGTCGGCGCCCGCGTCCAGCCCTGACACCTTGTCGGACCACGAATCGCGCGCCGTCAGCACCAGCACCGGGAACTTGCGCCCCTCCTTGCGCCACATGCCCAGCACCGTCAGCCCGTCAATTTCGGGCAGGCCAAGGTCGAGGATGACCGCATCGTAATCCTCGGTGCTGCCCAGGAAATGCCCATCCTCGCCATCGGTCGAGAGATCGACCGCATAGCCGTTCTGCTCCAGCGTCGATTTCAGCTGGCGGCCCAGCGTCGGCTCATCCTCGACAATCAGAATACGCATGTGTGTCTCCGCAGCGGGCGTTGGCCGGAAAGGGGGCTATGCCCGCCCCATACCGCCAACGGGCTGTTGCTGATAAGGTTAAATTACATGGGAAGAGCCGGCCACCCCGTCAAGCCGCACATATCCGGGGCAGACGCCCAGCCCGGCATGAGGCAGCATATCGCGCCCGCCCGGCTCGCCGCATTTCATCGCGACTGCCGTATGACCTCGCCCGAGCGGGCGTCGACATCGACAAAAACGACGCGCCCGTCGCGGATGAACTTGAGCCGGTAGACCACCGCTGCCGGGTCGAATTCCGGCCCCAGATATTGCATGTCGTGCATCATGGGCAACACCCGCCGCTCGATCTCGCGCAGGCTGCGCACCGTGCCCGAGCGGAACTCCTTGCGGGCAACGCCCTGCGCCTCGCCTGGGCCGGCATGGGCCGCATCGGCCACAGGCACCGCGGCCAGCACCAGCGCCAGCCCCAGATACACCGCAACCCCGGCTCGCCACCCACCGGGGCAACGCAGATTGGATAAACGCTTGACCATGCCTGCTCCGGTAGATGCAAGCGTTTGAACAAGGAGTGAATGCGCAAGATTACCCAAGCCGCAAACCGCCCTTCGCCGCGTGGCGGGTTGCCGGCCCGCATTACGGGCGCCCCTTGCCCCGGCGGCCCCGCGCGGCTAGGGCCCGGCCATGGCTGCCGCACCGATCCTTTCATGGGAAGGGCTTGGTCTGATCCAGGGATCAGGCTGGCTTTTCCGCGACCTCAACATCAACATCGCCCCGCGTGACCGGCTGGCGCTGATCGGGCGCAATGGCGCGGGCAAGACCACGCTGCTCAAGCTGATTGCCGGCACAATCGATGCCGATGCCGGCAAGCGCAGCGTGCAGCCCGGCACCCGCGTGGTCTATCTCGAGCAGGAGCCCGACTTTGCCGGCTGCCCGCAACTGATGGACTATTGCCTGCGCGGGGCCGACGCCCCGCCGCGCCACGAAATCGAGAGCATCGCCACGCAGCTGGGCATCGACCTCTCGCGCGAGGCAGCCTCGGCCAGCGGGGGCGAGAAGCGCCGCGCCGCCATCTGCCGCGCGCTGGCGATGGAGCCCGACCTGCTGCTGCTGGACGAGCCGACCAACCACATGGATCTGGCCGCGATCGACTGGCTCGAAGGGTGGCTGCAGCGCTTTACCGGCGCATTTGTGGTCATCAGCCACGACCGTACGTTCCTCACGCGGCTGACGCGCGCGACCTTGTGGCTCGACCGCGGTTCGCTGCGCCGGCGCGAGATCGGCTTTGGCGGCTACGAGGCCTGGGAAGACCAGGTCTATGCCGAGGAAGCACGCGCGGCCGAGAAGATGGACGCCAAGCTCAAGATCGAGACGCACTGGCTGTCGCGCGGGGTGACCGCGCGGCGCAAGCGCAATCAGGGCCGGCTGGAAAAGCTGTATGAAATGCGCGCCCAGCGCGCCGCCATGATGAGCCCGCAAGGCATCGCCAAGATGTCGCTGGCCAGCGATGACAGCAAGACCAAGTCGGTGATCGTGGCCGAGCATGTGAGCAAGCGTTTCGGGGATCGCACGATCATCCGCGACTTTTCGCTGCGCATTCAGCGGCGCGACCGGATCGGTCTGGTGGGCGGCAATGGCGCGGGCAAGACGACCTTGCTCAAAATGCTGATCGGCGAACTGGCGCCCGACGAGGGCACCATCACGCTGGCGCAGAACCTGTCGGGCGTGGTGATCGACCAGCAGCGCAGCCTGCTCTCCCCTGAAAAGCGCGTGCGCGACATTGTGGCCGAGGGCGGCGACTGGGTCGAGCTGCGCGGCGAGAAAAAGCACGTCCACGGCTATCTCAAGGACTTCCTGTTCGATCCGGGGCTGGTCGATGCAAAGGTGGGCACGCTGTCGGGCGGCGAGCGCTCGCGCCTGCTTCTGGCCCGCGAATTTGCCCGCTATTCCAACCTGCTGGTGCTAGACGAACCGACCAACGACCTTGATCTCGAGACGCTCGACCTGTTGCAGGAAGTGATCGCCGACTACGACGGCACGGTGCTGATCGTCAGCCACGACCGCGACTTCCTCGACCGCACCGTCACCATCACGCTGGGCCTCGACGGTTCGGGCAAGGTCGATGTGGTGGCCGGCGGCTATGCCGATTGGGAAAAGCAGCGCCAGGCCCGCAACGCCAGCGCCCCCAAGGCCAAGGCCGCCGACAAATCGGCCGACGCGCCCGTGCAGATGCCGCCCAAAAAGGCCAAGCTGAGCTACAAGGACCAGCGCGACTACGACCTGCTGCCCGCCCGGATCGAGGCGATCGAGGCGGACATGGCCAAGCTGGAAACCGCGTTGGCCGACGCTGACCTGTATAACAAGAACCCGGCGCGTTTCGCTCAGCTGACCGCAGCCCTGGACAAGGCCCGCACCGAGAAGGAAACGGCCGAGGAGCGCTGGCTGGAGCTGGCCGAGATGGTCGAAGGTTAATGCCCTGCGAGGGCGCGCGCCCTCGCCGCCTGTGCATCAGCCAATACGGTAAAAATCGGCCACCCGGTCGAGCGCCAGCTTGAGCACCAGCTTGCCCGAGCGCGTTGGCCAGGCCATGGCCTTTTCGGCATCGGGCAGGGTTTCGCCCGCGCACACCACGCGCCACAAAATATCGGACAGCCCCTTGCCCGCCGCCTCCACCGCGCCATCGAAGCGCTGTTTTGCCGCGATCTGCCGCTCGCTGGGGGCAAGCCCGTCGCTGCGCCCGCCGCGAATCACCACCGGATCCCAACGCATGGTCATCGACGGGCTGAGCTGAGCCATTTCCCAATCCGCACGCAATCGTTCGCCCGCGTCGAACTCGCGT
>DATMUT010000064.1:0-29924 GCA_035563755.1 Novosphingobium sp. | reverse complement strand
TGTTGGCAGCGGCCGAAAGCTCGTCGGGATCGCTCATCGGCCCGGCGAACAGGGCGGCCAGCTCGCCCGCCCGCTCGCTGGAAGACAGCAGGCGCGTGGCGATATCGGGCGCGGCATCGGCCAGCAGCGCGGCATAGGAGGCCAGGCGCTGGGCCTTCTCCTCCAGCCGATAGCGGATGCAGGTGTGCCAGCCGATATCGGTGCGCCCATCCATGTCATAGCCCACCCAGCTGGCAAAGCGCGCCGGCATCGGGCGCAGGCTGCGCCATTGCTGCGGCCAGCGGGCGCGGGCCACCTCGATGAGGGCACCGTTCACGCCATCGCGCGCGCTCTGGGCGCGGGCGATGGCGGCCATGGCATCGGCATGCTCGCTGTCGAGCGTGATGACATCGCGGGCGGCGGGCGCTGCGCACACCGCGCTATCGGTGCCATCGCCGGCGCTGGCGCTAGCTGCCACGGCGGCAGCCTGCGCGCGCGGCAGCAGGAAGGTGGGGTGGGCGGTGAACACCACATGCGCCACAGGCCGGCTCCAGCGGGCAGCAAAGCTGGCAAAATCGCCGCCTTCGGCCATGGCCTTCACGCGAGCCAGATTGGCCTCTGCCGCCACCGGCGCCACCAGCCGGTTCAGCCGCCGGGCGCGGGCGGAAAGCCCCTCGCATTCCAGCTCGGCCACCAGCGCTTCCACCGCATCGAGGCTGAGATCGCCCTTCTCCATCCGCCGCGACAATTCGTGGCTGAGCTGGAACACCGGGTTGAACAGCGGCGCCTCGGCGGTTTGGCCATGCAGTTCCTGCAGGCGCTTATCGAGGGCGGCAATCTCGCTCATTATGGGCAACTCCCTGTTCGCATGGGGCATCAGGCCGGGCCCCTTGGCGGGCCTTCTGTGGTTTTGGGCCGCCAGCATAGCCAAGCCGGCGGCCAAGGGGAACCAATTGTTGCAGGTGCGAAAAGCGCGGGCCGATCAGCCCGCCAGCGCCGCTGCCGCCCGGGCATTGGCCTCGATCAGCGCGGCATCGGGCGCGCCCTTGGGCACCACCCAGCTGCCGCCCACGCACAGCACCGCCCCGATCGCCAGCCAGCCGGGCGCGCTTTGCAGCGAGATGCCACCGGTGGGGCAGAATTTGGCCATGCCAAAGGGCGCGGCAATTGCCTTCAGCGCGGGGATGCCGCCATTGGCCTCGGCCGGGAAGAACTTGAAGCGCGACAGGCCCAGATCCAGCCCCAGCATGATATCGGCCGCATTGGCAACGCCGGGCAGGAACGGCACGCCGCTCTGCACCGCCGCTGCGCCCAGCGCCGGGGTGAGGCCGGGCGAGACGATGAACTCGGCCCCGGCGTCCAGCGCCGCATCGAGATCGCGCGGATTGAGCACCGTGCCCGCGCCCACCACGGCGCCGGGCACCTGCTTCATCGCCCGGATCACATCCAGCGCGCAAGGCGTGCGCAGCGTCACCTCCAGCGCACGGATGCCGCCGGCCACCAGCGCCTCGGCGATCGGCACGGCATGGGCGACATCGTCGATCACCAGCACGGGGATCACCGGGGCCTGGCGCATGATGGCGTCGATGGCGGGCGGGGTGGTCATGCAAGATGCTCCTTCTGGAATGCGGCGGCCGCGCCCAACAGGCCCGGCTGGGGATGGGTGATGAGCCGGACGGGCAAGCCCGCCATCAGCCCCTCGAAACGGCCCTTGGCGCGAAAACGGTCGGCAAAGCCGCTGGCCAGCAGCTGATCACGGATACGCAGGCCCAGCCCGCCCGCCACCACCACCGCGCCAGCGCCATGGGCCAGCGCGAAATCGCCCGCCGCCGAGCCCAGCGCCAGGCAGAACCGGTCGAGCGCGGCCTGCGCCAGCTTGTCCTCGCCGACCATCGCCCGGGTCCAGATCGTGCGGTCGTCGAGCGGGGTGATCGCCAGCCCCTCGGTCGCGGCCAGCGTCTCGTAGATATCGACGATGCCCGGCCCCGAGACCACCCGCTCCACCGACACGCGGCGGTGGCGCTGGCGCAGGCGGGCCAGCAGCGCATCCTCCAGCGCATCATGCGGGGCAAAGTCGATATGGCCGCCCTCTGTTGCCTGCACGTGGTAGAAGCCTTTGCCATCGCGCCACAGATGGGCCACGCCCAGCCCCGTGCCCGGCCCCACCACGCTGATCGTGCCGGCCGCCGGCAGCGCCACATCGGGCCCGGCCAGATGGAGGAAATGCTCCGCCCCCGCATGGGCCACCGCATGGCCCACCGCGCCGAAATCATTGATCAGGCTGACCGCATCGAGGCCCAGCCGCTCCTTCAGCAGGGCGGGGTAGATCACCCAGGGGTTGTTGGTGAACTTGATCGCCTCGCCGCCCACCGGGCCCGCAATGGCCAGCGCTGCCGCGCGCGGCAGCTGCCCCCCCTGCAACTGGGCGAAATGGGCCCAGGCCAGCTCGAAACTGGCATGTTCGCGGGTGGGCAGCGTGGCCGCCTCGCCCAGCTGAAGCGTGCCATCATCGGCCAGGGTGACGAGCGCGAAGCGGGCATGCGTGCCGCCAAGATCGACAGATACGAGCTGCATGGTGCCCCCCCTAGCCCTAGAGGCCCGCCTGCGCCAGCACCGGCGATCCGCCCCGCTCGGCGCCATCTGCCCCGGCGCGGAACAGCGCGAACAGCTCGCGCCCCATGCCGAAAGTGGCAGCCGAAGGCGCGGCCGCAGGCGCCCTGCCGGCAAGGTCCGCCAGCACGGTCAGCTCGCCCTTGTGGGCGCACAGGCGGATGATGTCGCCATCCTGCACAAAGGCCAGCGGGCCCGCCGTGCCATCGGCCGCCGGCAGCGCCTCTGGCGTCACATGGATCGCCGCCGGCACCTTGCCCGAAGCGCCCGACATGCGCCCATCCGTCACCAGCGCCACGCGGAAGCCCTTGTCCTGCAGCACGCCCAGCGGCGGGGTCAGCTTGTGGAGTTCGGGCATGCCATTGGCGCGCGGGCCCTGGAAGCGCACCACCACCACCACATCGCGGTCCAGCTCGCCGGCCCTGAAGGCGGCCTGCACCGCTTCCTGGCTGTCGAACACGCGGGCGGGCGCCTCGATCGTCCAGCGATCGGGCTCCACCGCGCTGCTCTTGAAGGTGGCGCGGCCAAGGTTCCCTTCCACCAGCCGCATGCCGCCATCGGGCTGGAAGGCGCGGGCCACCGGGCGCAGCATCGCCTCGTCGCCGGCCTGCGCAGGGGCCGGGCGGAAGGCCAGCGCCCCTGCCTCCAGCACCGGCTCCTCGGCATAGGCGGCAAAGCCCCCCTCGGCGATGGTGAGGATATCGGCATGGGCCAGCCCTGCCCCCACCAGCTCGCGGATGACATAGCCCATGCCGCCGGCCGCGTGGAAATGGTTCACATCGCCCGAGCCATTGGGATAGACCCGCGCGATCAGCGGCACCACCGAGGACAATTCATCCAGATCGCCCCAATCGAGCAGCACGCCCGCCGCCCGCGCCATGGCGGGGATATGCAGCGCATGGTTGGTGGAACCGCCCGTGGCCAGCAGGCCCACGCAGGCGTTGACGATCGCCTTCTCGTCCACCACCTGGGCCATCGGCCGGGGATCGGTGCCGCTGCGGCCCATCGCCGCCAGCCGGTGCACCGCCGCGCGGGTGAGCGCGCTGCGCAGCGGCGTGTTGGGCGGCACGAAGGCGGCGCCCGGAATGTGCAGGCCCATCATCTCCATCATCATCTGATTGGAATTGGCCGTGCCATAGAAGGTGCAGGTGCCCGGCGAATGGTAGGAGCCCATCTCGCTCTTCAGCAGTTCATCGCGGCCCACCTTGCCCTCGGCATAAAGCTGGCGGGTCTTCTGCTTGTCCTTGTTGGCAATGCCGCTGGCCATCGGCCCGGAAGGCACGAACACCGCCGGCAGATGGCCAAAGCGCAGCGCGCCCATAACGAGGCCCGGCACGATCTTGTCGCAAATGCCCAGCAAGGCCATGCCATCGAACATCGCGTGGCTCATGGCGATGGCGGTGCCCATGGCGATGGCATCGCGGCTGAAGAGCGACAGCTCCATCCCCTCATAGCCCTGCGTCACCCCGTCGCACATGGCTGGCACGCCGCCGGCCACCTGCGCCGTGGCGCCCACTTCGCGGGCATAAAGCTTCATCGCCTCGGGGTAGCGGCCATAGGGCTGATGGGCCGAGAGCATGTCGTTATAGGCAGTGATGATGCCGATGTTGAAGGCATGGGCAAAGGCCATCGCCGGCTGGTCGCCCTCGGCCCCGGCATAGGCATGGGCCAGGTTGGAGCAGCCAAGGCGGGTGGCGCGGTGCTGGTGGGCATCGCCCTCACGCGCCATCAGATCGAGATAGGCGCCGCGCGGCCACAGCGAGCGGGCGATGATGCGTTCGGTCACACGGGCGACGGTGGAATTCAGCTCAGCCATGGCGGGATACTTCAAAAGAGGAGGAAAACAGGCTCATTCGTGCCACGAAATGCCATCGCGCTCGGCCAGCGCCACGGCCGAGGCCGGGCCCCAGCTGCCGGCGAAATAGCTTTTGGGGGCGATCGCGTTGGTGTCCCAGATGGCGCGGATGGCATCCACCCACTCCCACTGCGCCTCCACCTCGTCGCGCCGCACGAACAGCGTCTGGTCGCCCTCGATCAGGTCCAGCAGCAGGCGTTCATAGGCGATGCGCTTGGTGGGGCCGGCAAAGGCATCGGCCATGGCGATGTCGAGCGGGACGGAACGCAGCCGCACCCCCCCGCGATCCAGCCCCGGCACCTTGGCCATCAGCGACAGGGTGATGTTCTCTTCCGGCTGGATGCCGATAACCAGCTGGTTGGGCTCTGTGCGCCCGCCCTTGGCATAGAAGATGGAGTGCGGGATGGGCCGGAAGTGAACCACGATCTCGGTGACGCGGCGCGTCAGCCGCTTGCCGGTGCGCAGGTAGAAGGGCACGCCGCGCCAGCGCCAGTTGTCCACATGGGCCTTGATCGCCACGAACGTCTCGGTTTCCGAAGGCCGGCCCAGCTCCTCGGCATAGCCGGGCACCGCCTTGCCGCCGATGGCGCCCGCGCCATATTGCCCGCGCACCGTTTCATGCGCCGACACCGCCCGCAGCGAACGCAGCACCTTCACCTTCTCGTCGCGCACGGCCGTCGCGTCATAGCTGGCCGGCGGCTCCATCGCCACCAGCGCCAGCAGTTGCAGCATGTGGTTCTGCACCATGTCGCGCAGGGCCCCGGCGCCATCGTAGAAGCCCACCCGGCCTTCCAGCCCCACCGTTTCCGCCACGGTGATCTGCACATGGTCGATATGCGCCGAATTCCACAGCGGCTCGAACATGATATTGGCAAAGCGCAGGGCCAGAAGGTTCTGCACCGTTTCCTTGCCCAGATAATGGTCGATGCGGAAGATCCGGTCCTCCGGGAAGGCGGCGGCAACGGCATCGTTGATCAGCCGGCTGGAGCCCAGATCGATACCCAGTGGCTTTTCCAGGCCAATGCGCGTCGTCTCGCCGGCCAGGCCCGAGGCCTTGAGGCCGGCAATGGTCGGCTCGAACAGGCTGGGCGCGGTCGACAGGAAGATCGCCAGCCCCCGGTGGATCTCGCCCACCTTGGCGGCAAGGGCGGCATATTGCCCCGTCTCGCACGCATCCAGCGCCTGATACGACAGCCTTTCGAGGAAGCCCGGGATGGCCGCCTGGCGATGTTCGGGCAGGAATTTTTCCAGCGCGGTGGCGGCAAAGGCGCGAAAGCCCTCATCGTCCAGCTCGGAACGGGCCGTGCCGATAATCGCCAGATCGGGCGCGATCAGCCCATCGGCATGCAGCGCGCACAAGGAAGGCAGCAGCATGCGCTGGGCCAGATCGCCGGTGGCGCCGAACAGCAGCAAACGATCCGCGGTAAAGCTCATCTATCTCCCTTTCTGGCCACCCGCCGGGCCTGAAGGCGGCGCACCGCCTGCCGGCAAGGCCGCAGCGCGCAAGACAGCGCCACGCCGCAACGCCTGCGCGCTGCGGCGGCCTTGCCTTGCCGCTCCTCGCCTGTAATGCCGCCGGTTTATCAGCAGCAGGCGGCCGGGGCCATAGCAACGGGGCGAAAAACGGCCCTTCTGCGCCCCCTCGCATACGAATTTCCCTGTGCCGAGCCCGGATGGCGCAAAAATGCCGCCCTCCCCCGCCCGCTTTAAATCTCCTCACACGAGCGCTTGCACTCCCGGCGCCAAGCCGCTAGGGGCATGCGCCTTGCAGGCATGCGGAGCGGTGGCCGAGTGGTCGAAGGCGCTCGCCTGGAAAGTGAGTATACGCCAAAAGCGTATCGAGGGTTCGAATCCCTCCCGCTCCGCCAGACCCCGATCCCGGGCACTTTCCCATGAACCGGAAAAGCCGCAGGAAACTGCGGCTTTTCGTGTTTCTGCCGGTCGCTTTCATCCGCACCAAACCGCCAGCAGAGTTATCGCTAGGGCTGGATATCGGCATGCTCCATTCGAGTGGCCTGAACAACTGGCGCTGGGTGTTCCCGGACCAGTCGGCGTTCTTCAAGGGCAAGCGCTGCTACATCGCCAGCCACGACGGCGGCGCCGACAGCGCCCAGATCTTCATGGTGCTGTGCGGCCATGAGCACGCCCAGGCCTTCCGCACCGATGCCAACCGTTTCGGCCACGGGGCAGCGCTCCGCCCTCCATCCAGAGATGGATACGAAGACAGCCGGACAGCCTTTATGAGCAGGCGAGCACTCATCGGAGGATACAATGTCCATCATTCATCTGCCCGCCGACGCTCCGGCCAGCGAAGCCATCGCCTGCGTCGAGGAACATGGCTACGTCATCATCGACAAGGCGGCCACCCCGGCCGAGGTCGATGCCATCCAGCGGGAACTGGAGCCCTATGTCGCCAGGACCCAGTTCGGGCAGACGGAGATCACCGGCACGCGGACCCGTCGTACAGGCGCGCTGATCGCGCGTTCGCCAACCGCCCGCAAGCTCATCATGCACCCCACGGTCCTCGCGGTGTGCAAGGCCCGCATTCCCCAGGAGGCGGGCTACCATATCTCGCTGACCGAGATGATCACGCTCTCGCCGGGCGCGAAGGCGCAGTTCATCCACCGCGACGAACTGGGATACGGCGCCTTCCCCTTCCCGGTCGATTACGAACCGCAGGTGAGCACATTGTGGGCGATGACCGAATATACCGAAGAAATGGGCGCGACACGGGTGATCCCGGGAAGCCACCGGCTGCCATCCGACATCCGGTTCGAGATGAGTGACACCGTGCCGGCGGTCATGGAGCGCGGGTCTGTCCTCATCTATTCCGGAAAGCTCTACCATGGCGGCGGCGAGAACAAGTCCGATCGCCTGCGGCAAGCGATGAATGTCGATTATGGCGTTGGCTGGACACGGCAGGAAGAGAACCAGTATCTCTCCTGCCCGCCCGAGATCGCGCGGACACTGCCGGCTGACCTCCTGAAGCTCATGGGCTACGAGGCGCGCGGCGGCTGGGGCCGGGTCGGCGACTGGATCGATCCGCTGAGCCATCTGATGGGCGGCCATGAGGCCATCCGCGAGGAAACCGGGCTGGCGGACGTGTATAGCCGCCCCCCCGAAGCGGTCTGAGCGCCGCACCGGCCAAGCCTGTGCACAAATGGGAGGCGGCCGTGCACACAGCCGCCTCCTCTTACATCCTGTTGACCAGGGCGCCGATCTGGATCCGGCTATCGGTTCCAAGCTTGTTCATGATATTGATCAGATGCGTCTTGGCGGTCGAGGTCGCAATGCCGAGCAACTCTGCGATCGTGGAGTTGGGCGCGCCGGCGGCGACAAGGTCGGCGATCTCGATCTCGCGCGCGGTCAGGGCATAACGCTGCCGCATCACCCGGCGGCGGCGTTGATGGCGGATGCGGGGATGGAAGCGGATGTGCTGCTGCATGAACCGCCGGAGCGCCTCGGTCTTCGCCAGCGACAAATCCGACCGCACCTGCTGGTCAAGCAGCCCGAGAATGGCGACCGGCTCGTCATCGTCCAGCAGCAGCAGGTCCACCTCGTAGCGGAACCCGTGCCTGGAGAGATAATCGGCATAGGCGCGGTCCTGGCCCGCATGCAGATCGCAATAGAAGCTGCAACGCGTCGCGGGTTGCTCGATCAGCAGGCTGCGCACCAAAGGGTCCTGGCCGATCGTCATGGTGTTGTAATCGTCGATGAACCCGAGGCTCAGACCGATCAGGCCCGCAGGATGGGACAGACACCCGCCGTCCTCGATCCACGAGAGCACCACACTCGGCATCTCGAGAAAGTCACGGCAGTAGTGCATCATGTCGGCGACGACCCGCGCGTCACAATCATGCTCAACCATGGTGTTCCCCGCTAACGAAGCGCACGCCTCCTGCAAACTGTCCTATATCATGGGCGGGCTGACATGCGCCTCTGCCGGGTTCCGCCGGGCCTGCCGCCAACCTCCACCCGAAGATGGATTGTCGCGCCTCGACGAGCGCCACATAGTCCTCGCAACGCCTTCCACAGGTCGCCCGCTTCATGGCGGGCCTTCTGCGAGAAAGGCTGTTTTATCCCGATATTGGGGGGGAGATCATGCAAGGAAAGTGGTATGGGAAGGCCGCCGCCACGCTGTGGCCGGTCGCGATGATTGCGGTGCCGGCAGGCCCGTTGATGGCCCAGGAGCCCGGTGCGGCAGCAGCGCCGGCCGATCCTCCCGGCAGCGGGGATATCGTCGTCACCGCCCAGAAGCGCAGCGAGAATCTCCAGCGGGTGCCGATCGCGATCAGCGTGATCTCGGGCGAGCAGATCGCGAAACAGAATCTGCGGTCGGTTGTGGATCTGATGGCCGGGGTTCCCAACCTGCAAACCCAAAGCCCGCTCGGCGATGGCATACCGATCTTTGCCCTGCGCGGCATTTCGATGTCCGACTACAGCTTCTCGCAGGATGGTCCGATCGCCACCTATTTCGACGATGTCTATCGCGGAAACCTGGTCCTCATGGGCATCGGCGTCTACGATATCGAGCGCGTCGAAGTGCTCAAGGGCCCGCAAAGCACCCTGTATGGCAAGAATACGACCGGCGGCGCCATCAATTTCATCAGTGTCCGCCCCGGCTTCACCACCAGCGGATACATCAGCGCCGGCTTCGGCAACTATAATCATGTCCAGTCCGACGGCGCGTTCCAGACAGCGCTCGGCGATACTATCGCCAGCCGCACCGCCTTCACCTTCGATCGTGCCGATGGCTGGTTCAAGAACACCGCGCCCGGCAAGCCAGATCTTGATGGGGTGCGCCAATATGCGATCCGCCAGAGCTTCCTCTACGCGCCGAGCGAGGATTTCTCGATCCTGCTGCGCGGCTCGACCAGCTTCCAGAACCCGATCAACTATGGCATAGCCTCGCAGCCGACCGGGACCGGCATCGGCCCGCTTTATGCACAGATCGGCATCGCGCCCGACCAGCGGGCCGGCATGACCTTGCGTTCGGGCAACCAGCCCGACGTGTTCCGCCGCCGCGCCCGCACCTACGATCTGTCCGCAACGGTGCACGCCAGGCTGGGCGGCCGCTGGGCGTTGACCTCGATCACGGCCTGGGACAAGGGCAATCTGCTCGTCCACGAGGATGCCGATGGCACGCCGCTGCGCGTCGCCGATACGCTCTATTCGGGGCAGTCCAACCAGATCAGCCAGGAGCTTCGCCTGACAGGCGGCGGCTCGCGCCTTGACCTGACCGCCGGCCTCTACGCGAACCGCGAGCGCGTCAGCACCCTCACCGACCTGAAATATTACAGCGACCTCGATCTCAACGGAGACGGCCGCGTCGATGCCGCCGACTGCGTGGCAAGCGGTTTCCAGGCCTGCGATTTTGCCAACAGCCTGAACCAGCAGAAGGTCAGCCTGGCGGCCTATGTCGATGCCAGCCATGGCCTGACCGGCCGCCTGAAGCTGAGAGGCGGCCTTCGCTACACGCACGACCGCGCGGAACTGCGCAACTTCCGGGCCACGATCAGCGGCATCGACGGCACGCCGATCATGAACACGATCCCCGGATCCGCCGATTTCAACGCGACAACCAGCCGCACCCAGACAACGAACAATGTCTCGGGACGCATCGGGCTGGATTTCCAGCTGTCGCCCCATGTCCTCTTCTACGGCGGGTATAGCCGGGGCTATCGCGGCGCGGCCTTCAACGGCCAGGCCTTCTTCAGCCCGTCCGAACTGACGACGGTGCGCCCCGAAACCGTCGACAGCGTGGAAATCGGCGCGAAAACCGAGCTGTTTAACCGGCGGTTGCGGCTGAATGCGGCAGCCTTCTGGTATGCCTATGCCAACCAGCAGGTTCTCGACGTCGATCCCAATACCGGCACCACCCCCCTCATCAACCTGAAACGCTCGCGGATCCGGGGGATCGAGGCCGATGCGCGGTTCCTGCTGACGCCCACGCTGGCGCTGTCGGGCAGCCTGGGCCTGCTCGACACCGAAATCCTCGAGGGGGCATCGCAAGGCATCGACATCAGGGGCAAGCACCTTGTCAGCGCGCCGCCGGTAACCGCCTCGGCCGCGCTCGACTGGCACCTGCCGGTTGGCCGCAACAGGCTCTCGCTACACGCTGGCCTGTCCTACGCCTCGCGGCAGCATTTTGATCTCCTCAACACGCCCGCGCTGGACCAGACAGCCTATGCCCTGGCCGATGCCAGCCTCTCCTTCGAGTGGACGAAAGCCGGCCTCACCGCCACCTTCTGGGGCAGGAACCTGACGGACAAGGCCTATATTACCTACGTCGCGGACGCCTCGTCGCTTGGATTTATCTACCGCCATGTCGGTACGCCAAGAATGTACGGCGCCAGCATCCGCAAGACCTTCTGACCGAGGAAAGGGCCAGAATCATGACAATTCATCGCGCCACCCCCGCGGTCGGCTATTACGATCCCGCGGCCTTTGCCGCCATGGGCGTCAGCCAGATGGTCAGCGCGGGCGGCATGCTGCACCTCTCCGGCGTGGTTGCGGCCGCCGATGGCGCATGCGTCTCGCCCGGCGATCTTGCCGGACAGGTGCCCGTCATCCTCGACACGATCGAGCGGCTGCTGGCGACAGCCGGCCTCGACCTCTCGTCGCTGGTCACGATCACCTGCTTCACGACCGACATCGCCGCGCTGGCCGGGCAGATCCCCGTGTTCGCCAGGCGCCTGGGCGCGCACCCGCCCTGCTCGACCTGGGTCGAGGTAAAGCGGCTGGCCTCGCCCGGCTATATGCTCGAGATCGTTGCGGTAGCAGCGCTTGCGTGATGACCGCATGTCCCTGACCGCGCCCCCGCCCGCCCCAGGGCATGCCGCAGCTCCCGCAGGGGGCTGGAAGGCCATCCTCCCGCTCATCGCCTCGCTCTGCGCGATTTCCTTCATGGAATATGGCGCAACGCTAAGCTCGATCGGCCTTTTCCTGAAACCGGTGCAGACCGAATTCGGCGGCAGCATGGCGCAAGCCTCGTCGATCGCCTCTGTCTTCATGCTCGCCTCATGCGCCTCCTCGCTTGTGGCGGGCTGGCTGCTGGACCGGCTCGGCGCCAAAAGCGTCGTCCTTGCCGGTTGCTCGGCCTCTGCCATCGGCTTGCTCGTCGCCAGCCGGTCGGGCGGCATGGCGGGCGTCTTCGGCGGTTTCGCGCTGTCGGGCATCGGGTTCGGTGGCGCGACCTATGTGCCTACCACGGCCGTGCTTTCAAGGCGGCTGACCTCCGGCCTCGGCACCGCGCTCGGCCTGACCCTGGCCGCGGCGGCGCTGGGCTCGGCCGTGCTGCCGATGGCGATGGCAAACCTGATCCTCCTTGCAGGCTGGCGCACCACCTGCGCTGGCGCGGCGGCCGGCATACTGGTGGTCACGCTGCCGCTGGTTGTCGCGATCATTCCGGCAGGCGCCGCATCCCACCCCAGGCACAGCGCGCTGCCCGGCCCGGCGCGGTGGACGGCCCGGGAAAAGCGCAGCCTTGCCCGGGCCTGCACCGCCCAGTTCATCTTCGTCGCCGGCTATATGGGCCTCTATTTCCATCTCATGCCGTGTCTGGCCGAAAGGGGGTTCGCGCCGGCAACCGTCGCGGCAATTTTCGGCGCGATGAATATCGTCTCGACCATCGGCCTTGCGGTCATTGGCATCGTCGCCGATCGGTATGGCGCGCGCCGGATCTTGCTGGTCAGCATGATCGCGAACGGATTGAGCGTGCTCCTGCTGGCCATCGACAATCCGGCCTATGGCTGGATCGCGCTTGTCTCTTTCGTCATCGCCTGGGGCGTGACGCAAGGCGCGCCCACCCAGCTGATACCCGTGCTCGTGGCGACAGAGGTCCGCACCGACAAGCTGGGCACCGCCTCCGGCCTGATCGGGCTGATCCAGGGATTGGCGGGCGCCGCCGGGCCCTTGCTCATCGGTTATCTGCACGACCTTTCGAACGGCTATGGCGAGCCGATCGCCGTGGCCGCGTGCCTTGCCCTGGCGGCCACGGCGCCGCTGCTCATCGGCACGGCCCATCGCGGATCGGCCAAGATGCCGGAAACGACCTGAGCCTTCGCCAGCCCGGCGCTACAAGCCGCCGGGCCCCTCTCGGGCGCTTCCACAGGCTTTCCGGCAGCACCGGCATGCCAGACGGGGGCGGCAACCCGCGGAAAACGGCACGCCGCGCCTTGCCGAGCCTGCACGGAATGTGCAAGTCACGGCAAGACGCGGCGTTTTCGGGTCAGATGGGCGGCCGGGCCATTACCGGGCCATTACCGGGCCATTTTGGCGGCGCCGAAGCGCTGCGTGAAGCCGGTCAGATCAAAGGCATAATCATCCATCGCCTCGAAGCCGGCATCTGTCATCCCGGGATGTTCCTGCCCTTTGTACCACTTGGCGTATTCGGGCATTTCGGTGCTCATCTTCTTGTAATGCGTGGAATAGGTGTGAACCTTCACCTTCGGCGTCTGGCCCGAGAAATCGAAGGTCATCAAGCGCATCCAGCCGTCGCCGATGCCTTCCAGCGTCGGCTTCGCGCCCGCGTCGAGCACCGTCTGCTGGCGCCCCTGATAATCGGAGAGGATCTGATAGACCGGATGGCCGAAGCGGTTGGCATCGGTGCGGAAGGCCTGGGCATGCTCATGGCCGCACAGCACCATGAAGATCTGGTCGTGCTGGCTGAGGAACTTGTCCCACATCATTTGCGGCGTGTTTGCATCCGGATCGAGCGCATGGTTGTCGATCACCGGATTGGGTTCGCGCGCGCCGCCGGTTTGCAGGAAATCATGCATGGAGATGATCGTCGGCAGCCCGGGATAGCGCTTGACGATCTCCGCCGCCCATTCGAGCGAGGCATTGGGGGCATCGAACTGCAGGCCGATATGCAGGAATTTGTAGCCGCCAGCGGTGAAGATCTGGGCATTGTCCGCCCCGCCATCATGGCTTGCCACATACCAGGGCTTGTTCCTGAAGAAGTCCGACTGATCGGAGAACACCCAGCGCCAGTTGTTGAGCCCCGCCGAATGCAGCAGGCCCAGGTCGCTCTCGGTCTTGATCTCGGCCTTTTGCGGGTGGTTGGCATCGGGCCACTGGGCATCATAATCGTGGTTGCCGGGAACGGCCGACCAGGCCACCTTGCCGTCGAGCTGGGCATAGGCCTCGCGGACCTTGGGGGCCTCGACGGTCATCACCTTGGGGGTCGGGGGCAGCAGCTTGTTGATGAAGGGATTGTCGCCGCGCCTGAAGCCGCGCGCGGCAAAGCCGGGATCGATCGGCAGCGTCTGGTGCTGCCAGGCATCGCCCAGCGTGATCACGAAGTCGATGTCGCCCCCCTGGCCGCGGGTGTGATCGGCCACGAACTTCATCTGCTCCATCAGCATCGGCGCGGCATCGAAAGCGAAGCCTTCCTCTTTCTGATGCGTGTAATCGACGTAATTCTGCGTGTCGGGGATCACCGCGATGGTGAAGCTCTTGTCGGCAGGCGCCTGGGCCCCGGCCAGCGCCGGCATGACCAGCATGGAGGCGGCGAGAAGGGTTCTTGCAAATGTCATGACTTGTATTCCTCTCGAATAATTACCAGTTCAGCCGCAGGGTGGCGCCATAAGTCACCGGATCGCCAAAGACGGCGGCATAGGCGCCAGGCAACAGGGCGCCATAGTTGAAGTAATTCGTCACATAATGGTGGTTGGTGACGTTCCGCCCCCAGACCGAGAAGTCCCAGCGCCCGTTGCTGGCACGAACGCCCGCGCGCAGGTTCGCCAGGGCATAGTTTCCGGTAACAACATTGGGAGAATCATCGCCATTGGCATAGAAATGCGACCGATAGGAAATCTCTGGGCTGAAATAGATCGCCTGATGATCGTTCAGCGGCGTTTCGAAATTGCCATTGATGCCCATCGTCCATTTCGGCGCGAAGTCCACAGGCTTGCCCGACAGATTGCAGCTGGTCATCGTGCTGGGCGATCCCATCGGGCAGGGGCCGTTGGTATAGGAAAGATATTTGGCATCGTTATAGGCGGCAAAGGCGTGGAGGCTCACGCCCTTGGCGGGGATCGCCGTCACCTCGAACTCGGCGCCCTGTGTGCGCACCTTGCCCGCGCTCATGATCGGGGTGATCGTTTGCGGCACGCCGTTGACCAGCACGCTTTCTGTAACCTGCGCCTGGAAATTATGCACATTGGTGCGGAAGACGTCGAAATTGGCGGTCAGCCGATGGTGGAACCAGTCGCCCTTCAGGCCCACTTCGTAGCTCGTGGCCGTCTCGGGCGCGACAGCGTATTTGTCGAGCGTAAAGGCCGCGCTCAGCGTCTGGGTGGTGTTGAGCCCGCCCGCCTTCTCGCCATGTGAGACCGTGCCATAGACCATCAGCGAACGCGAAGGGTGGTAATCGCTGGTGATGAGCCAGCTGGGCGCGGTATTGGCGATCCGGGGATTGGCGACATTGCTCGGCACCGAATAGATCGATGCCTTCTTGGTTTCATGGGTGACGCGAATGCCGCCGGTGATGTTCCAGTCCGGGGTCACGTGCCAGGTGCCCTGGGCAAAGCCGGCGATCGAGCGGGTCAGCGGGTTGGCATAGACGTTGGTCGTGGTGTTGTTGCTGGCCAGCAGCTTCCCGGCGGTGGCATAGAGCGGATTGGCGGGATTGGCAGCGGCCGCCTCCAGCGTCGCGGTGGACAGCGCGGTGCCCAGCAGGCTGCTGGCATACCAGGCGGCGAAGTCCTGCTGATAGTTCACATGCAGGTCGGTCTGCACATACTGGTTGAAGTAGAACAGGCCCGTGGTCAGGTCGAAGTTGCCCATGCGCGGGAAGGCCAGGCGCAATTCCTGCGTCCACTGCCGGTCCTGGATGAAATAGCCGCCATAGGCGACATCGGCGCTGCTGCCCTCTTCATCGGAATTGGAGCGATACTGCCAATACCGGAAGGCCGTGATCGAGGTCAGCTTGAAGTTATGGATATCCCAGTTCACTTCCACCGAGCCCGCGCCCTGGCGGGTGCCGGTCTGGTAGGGGCCGCCGGCAGAGGAGAACCGGCCGGTGGGGTCAACAACGAGGCCCTTGGCGATTTCGCCCACGTAAGGGTTGGTGATCACCGTGCCGCCGATCGCCGCCGTCATCGCTTGCAGGGTGGCCGGCGAGGTCGCGATCTTGTCCGGCCCGAGCACCGCGCCGGTGCTCTGCTGTTCGGCCGAATATTCGCCGATCAGCCGGACGCTGAGATTGGCGCCCGGCTTCCACAGCAACTGGGCCCGCGCGCCATTGCGGTTGAGGTTGTTCACCCATTGCCCGTTGGCCACGTCATACATGTCGCCATTGCGGGTGGTGGAATAGCCGGTCAGGCGAAAGGCCAGCGTGTCGCTGATCGGGCCGGTGATGCTGCCCTGGAACTGCTTGTAGTTGTAATTGCCGTAAGTGCCCGCCAGCTTCGCGCCCCAGGTGAATTCGGGCAGGGCGGTAGTGATGTTGAGCAGGCCGGCGGTGGTGTTCTTGCCGAACAGCGTGCCCTGGGGCCCGCGCAGTTCCTCGATCTGCTGGATGTCGATCAGATCCATCGACGCCATGCCCGGGCGCCCCAGATAGACGCCATCGACGAAGATGCCCGCGCTGTTTTCCAGGCCATCGCTGCCCGGGTTCGCCCCCAGGCCACGGATCGACAGGGTCGTCTGGTGGCCGTTGGTGATGGTGACCACGGTCGAGGGGCTGATCTGGTTGAGTTCCTCGAGGCGGATGTGATTGTTGCGCGCCAACTGGTCATTGCCGATCGCCGTGATCGCAATCGGCACGTCCTGGGCCTTTTCCCTGGTCTTGCGGGCGGTCACGGTGATGCCGCCGGCATCACCGCCCCGGTCTGCGCCCTGCGCCGGGGCGGCGGCATGGGCAGCGTCGGCCTCCTCGGCATGTGCGGCAGGCGCGGCCAGCGCGGCGGCCATGGCCAGCGCGCAACAGGCCATGGTTTGAGGCGATGAAAATGGGGCGATCTTGAACGGCGTCTTGCGGGACATGCCCTGCTCCTTGGATTTGTGGTGTGGATGAAGGCCTGTGCGCCATGCGCGCGCCGGGCCATGCCGGTGGCAAAGCGCCACCGGGTGCGGATCGAGGTATGCGTCGTGGGTAAAGCGGAACCGGTCAGCCGATCGGAGAGGCACCCCGTTGGCTGGCCGCGGCCATGTCCTGGCGGATCGAGGCATGCGCGAGCAGGATGATCAGCCCGCCCAGCACATAGGTGGTGGACATGCCGACCAGCGCCATGCGCAGGGCTTCCGTGCCAAACCGGCCCTGCAGTCCATCGCTCAGCCAGCCCACCAGCGAGGGACCGATGCCCACCCCCGCAAGGTTGTAGAACAGCAGGAACAACGCCGAGCCGGTGGCCCGTAGCCGCGGCCCCGCCAGCCCCTGAATGGTGGCGTAGGCAATGCTGCTGCTGCCCATGGCCAGCATGGTCATCGGCGCGGTGAGGCACAGCACCGTGTTGAAATCATGGGCCATCAGGAAAGCCACGGTCATCGGGCAGGCCAGCAGGAAGCAGGCGCCCATCTGCCACACCAGCCAGCGCTGATCGCGGCGGCCCAGCACATCGCCAAGCACGCCGCCGGCAAACAGGGCGATGATCATCGCCATGCCGTTGATGGCGCCATAACTGGCCCCCACCCGGCTGGCCGAAAGGTGCTGGCTGCGCATCAGAAAGGCTGGCACCCAGCTGATGGTGGCATAGGCCGCCATGGTCGCCACCGAATAGCCGATATAGATGAGGCGCAGGCTGCGCACGCGCAGCAGCGTGCCCACTGCCCCGCGCATCGTCCGGTGCGGGGGCGGCGCTGCACAGATAAGCCCGCGCGCCACCGGCTTGCGAAGGGTTGCCCAAAGCAGCCAGGCCAGCACCGGCCCCGGCACCGCGCCCACCATAAAGGCCGCGCGCCACCCCCAGTGATCGGCCACCCAGCCGCCATACACCGTGGCCAGCGTCAGCCCTATGCCGCTGGCCACGGTGGCGATGGCGATGGCGGTGGCGCGCCACCGCGCGGGGAAATGATCCGACAGGATGGCCTGGGTGGTCGGCACGCAGCCGGCCTCGCCCACGCCCACGCCCATGCGGGCCAGCAGCAGCATGGGAAAGCCGCTTGCCACCCCGCACAGGGCGGTCATGGCCGACCACAGCGCCAGCGCCGCCGCCAGCACCGGCACCCGCCGCCCGCCATCGGACAGCCGCGCCACCGGCACCGCCAGCAACGAATAGACCAGCGCGAAGCCGAGCCCTGTCAACAGGCCCACCTGCCCATCGCTCACCTTCAGATCACGCTTGATGCTTTCGACCAGGATACCGACCAGATAGCGGTCATACGCACCGACAAGAGAGATGAGCGACATGAGGATCAGCACATAAAGCGCCATCTTCATGCCGGGGCGAAGCAAGGGCACCGCCAGCGCGCGGCTGTGCACCGGCGCCGTGACAGGATCGGCCACGCCCAGCATCATTCGGCAGCCAGCAGCGCGGCGCCCGGCAATGCCGCGCCCCCCGGCGGGCCAAAGCGCTCGCGGAAATCATCGAGCAGGATTTCCGCCTCGTCGAGCGCGAGAAACGCAGCCGGCGTCAATTCGGGATGCTCATGGCCATACCATTGCGCATAATGGGGAAGATCGCTGGCAAAGGCCTTGTAATGGGTTGAATAGGCCCGCAGGCGCAAGCGCGGGGCATCCCCGGCCAGATCGAATGTCAGCAGGCGGATCCAGCCATCGCCCAGGCCGTCGAGCACCTTCGCATCGGGCACGGCCTCCTTCAGCGCCTGCCTGCGCGACTGGTAGTTGACCAGGAACTGATAGACCTTGTGGCCGTGATGATTGTCGTCGATCCGCTGGTTGATGCCGTGGAAATGGCCGTTCAGCGTGATCAGGATCTGGTCGTTGGGCCGCACCAGCTTGTCCCACAAGGCCTGCGGGCTGTTCCGCTCCGGATCGATACGGGTAAGATCGAGCGCCTCGATGGACCTGCGTTCGGCCGCCTCGTTGATGAACTCGTGGATGGACAGGAGGGTGGGCAGCCCCGGATGCGCGTCAATCACCGATTGCGCCCAGGCGATCACCGCATCGTCGGGGCACATTTCCAGCCCCAGATGCAGGAAACGATAGCCGCCGGCTGCAAAGACCTGCGCGCTGTTGGCGCCATCGCGGAAAGCCGACACATACCAGGGCCGGTCGCGGAACATGGCGGTGCCGCTGCCGAAAACCTGCGTCCAGTTGTCCAGTTCTCCGACATGCAACCCGCCAATCCGGTGGACGATATCCCTCACCGACCCGGCAAATTCCGTCACCAGCGGCGGGCGGGCGGGATCGGTCCAGAGATAGTCATGGTCGTGATTGCCCGGCACCACCGAAAAGGGGAGCGCCTGCGCAACGATTTCCCATGCGTGGCGCACGGCGGGCATTTCCACCGCGCGCACCGCATCGGGCGAGGCCGGCAGGATCTGCTCGATCACCGGATTGGCCGCCGCGCCGGCCACGGCATGCTGCGCATCCGGGCCCGAAACGCTGGGATGCTGCCAATTATCGCCCAGCCCCGTGACAAAGGCGATATCCCCGCCGTTTGCCTGCGCCTGGCGCGCAATATGCGTCATCATGTCCCACAGCATTTCGCGCGCGTTGAGGGGAAAGCCGGCCTCGCGCTGGTTGTTGTGGTCCACATAGTTCTGCGTGTCGCAGATGACAGCCACGCTAAAGGCGGCTGGGGAGGCCTTCTCCGGCATTGCCTGTTTATCCTTTCGATCAAAGCTCGCGCCGGAGAGGCCGCGGGCGCCCATGATGCGATGCGGGCGATGCCCCTCGTTCATGGCTACACACGATCCGACTCGATGAGAAGAACGATTGTTCAGTAAGCGATTCGCTTGACAGTTCCGTGACGGACAGCACCCACTTTGTTCACGCAAGGATCTGGCCAGGCCCGGAAATCACCGGGAAAATGCAGGATATTATCGCTATATTTTATGCACTTATGCGTATAGGCGGAAATCAGGGCGGAAAAATGCGCCGCATTCACCCTCGAAAAATCCACGTGGCCACTTCGAAAAATAGACCATTTGTTCAGTCTCATTTCCCCTTGTGCATCCCCCTTATTTGATCAACAAAACAGGGATGATCTCCACGCAAACCCCCTCCTCGCCGGTCACCGATCGCTGGGCAATCGCGGCCTATGAACTGGCCCTGGAAGAGGGGCTGGCCGCGCTCAGCACCCGGGCGCTGGCCAGCCGCATGGGCGGCAGCCCTTCGGCCATCAACTATCACTTCGGCAATCGCGAGCAGCTGATCGGCACCGTCTGCGCCCAGGCGGTGGCGGCATCCGCTGCCTGGCGCGCCCGCCACCAGGGCGCAACGGCCGTGCCCATGCCCATCTGGATCGATCTGGCCGGCGGCTTTTCCACCCTGCTGCAGCTGCGCATCGAGGAAAGCCGGTCGCTGCTCGCCCTGCTGCGCGAACTGGAACAGGAAGCGATGGCCAGCGGCTGGGCGGACATCGCCAGCGCCATGGCCAACGAGGAAGACGCCGAAGCCACCTTCTGGCAACAGCAGGCCATCGCCTTCGGCGCAACGCCGGAACAGGCGGCCTTATGGGCCGATCTGGCCCTGGCGCTCAGCTCGATGGGCCTGGCGCTATCGTCCAGCGCCTATCGCTCGCCCTGGATTTCCGGCGCGGCGGTTCGCCTGCAGCAAAGGCTGGCCGGCGAGCCGGTCACCCTTGTCCCCGACAGGGTTCAGGAAGGCACGCATTTCGACACCTCCCCCAACCGCTATAACGAAACCGCCATGCGCATTCTCGATGCCGCGCTGGCAGCCATCGCCGAAAAGGGCGCCGATCGCCTGAACCAGCGCGATGTCGCTGCCCGCGCGGGCGTGTCGCTCTCGGCCGTCACCTATTTCTTCGGCACCAAGCACCAATTGGTTGGCACCGCCTTTGAGGAATTGTGCCGCCAGCAATACCACGCCATGACGGATACCAGCCGCGAGCCCGGCCGGGATGAGATGATCGAGATCCTGAGCGCGGCCAATGGCAGCGCTTCGCTGGCCGCCATGGAAGTGTTGATGTGCGCCGGCCTGCGCCATCCCACGCTCGTGCCAGCCGTCCATCGCATGCTGACCATTCGCGGCGTGGGTTCGGAAGCCCTGCTGGCCAAGCTGGGCTTTAGCGTGGACAGGCTGGATGGCTATCTCTGGATCTCGATGGCAACGGGTCGCTATCGGCGCGTCTACAACCAGCCATTGGAGATGCAGCAGCAGGCCTTGCGGGATGCTGGCGCCTTGCGGATAAAGGCCCTGTTTGATCAGGTTCCAGAGGTTGTCGGGTGAACTTCCATCGACGGGCGCGGCGGCGCCAAAGATCCGGCTGGATGCCCTCGTTGAACCCCTGCCCATAAAGGACAATCCCCATGGCAGCGGGGCCCGGAGGCGCGCACGATCGCGCCCTGGTCCGCCACAAGAACCCGGACGATCGCGCGAAACATGAGGCAACATGCCGGCTTTTGCCCAAAGCTGACAAATGGGTTTGATCGATGCCCGCCTATCGATTCCAGCAACGCCCAACGCGTTCAGCTTGCCAGCCGCCGCCGAATGGCATCGCGCGCGGCTTCCAGCGTTGCCACCGCATGGGGGTCGTCACCATAGGCGCGGGCCAGCGCCATCGCGCCCACCATCTCGGCCACCACCGATGCGCTGAGACGGGCGGCCTCCCCTTCCGCGCGGCCCTGCCGGATGAGGGCTTTGGCAATGGCCTCCTCCATCGCGGCGATCCCGGCCTGAAAGCGGGCCCGCGCCGCCGCCGGCATGCGCGGCGCTTCGCCTGCCAGCCATGGCAGAGGGCAGCCGCGATCCACCCGCCGCATGGTCGTTTCCGCCAGATAGTAATCGACCAGCGCGCCCAGATCGCCCTCCCCCTCCTCCAGAAAGCGGTGCAGCATGCCGGCGCTGTCCTTGAACATGCGGTCAACCGCATGGGCGACCAGATCGTCGCGGTTTTCGAAATGCGCGTAAAAGCCGCCATGGGTCAGCCCGGCGCGTTTCATCAGATTGGCCACGCTGAGCCCATCGGTGCCGCCAGAGCGCAGGGCGGCGGCGGCTTCATCAAGGATGCGATCGCGCACGCGGGCCTTGTGGGCGCTTTTGTCAGCCATGGTGGTTCTCCTCGTCTTGCCGGCCCGCAAAGCCGCCACCCATGGCCCGTACCGCCGCGACGCTGGCGCGCGCAAGGGCCTCGCGCGATTGGGTCAGCCGGTCGCTGGCCTCCAGCAGGGTGCGGTCGGCGTCCAGCACGTCGAGCAGCGAGAGGGCGCCCTGCCCATAGGCATCGCGCGCCTGATCGCGCGCGCGGGCGAGCAGGCCCGCCTGACGCGCCAGTTCCGCCTCCTCGCGCGCGCCCTCATCCAGCGCGGCGATGGCATCGCCCACCTCGGCGCTGGCCACCAGGGCAGCGTTGCGCCATTGGGCCAAAGCTTCGCGCCGGGCACCGCGCGCGGCGGCCATTTCGGCATCCAGCCGGCCAAAATCGAACAGCCGCCAGCGGATCGCCGCCCCGCCACTGGCCGTCACCGATCCGCCCGAAGTGAGCGAGACACCGCCGACGCTGGCCACCCCCACCAGCCCGCCCAGCGACAGGTGCGGGTAATACTCCGCCCTCACCACGCCGATGCGGGCCTGTGCGCTGGCGGCGCGCGCCTCTGCGGCGGCAAGGTCGGGGCGGCGGCGCATCAGCGCGGCGGGCTCGGCATCCAGCGCCGGGGTGAAGCCGGTGGGCAAGGGCGCCGCCTCGCGCAAGCGGTCGGGCCAGGCGCGCTCGCCGGTCAACACGCCCAACCGGTCCAGATCCACCGCGATGGCCTGGCGCAGCGGCGGAATGCTGGCCTGCGCGGCGGCATGGGCGGCATCGGCGCGGTTGGCGTCAAAATCGCTGGCCAGGCCCTGCTCGGCCCGCTGGCGCACAAGGGCGGCCAACTGCCCGCGCAAACGCGCCTGATCCTGCGCCAGAGCCAGCCTTGCCTGCAGCGCGCGCAGCTGCAGATAGGCATCGGCCACCTGCGCCGAGACGGCAAGGCGCGCGGCCTGTTCCTCCGCCAGCGTGGCCACGGCATCAGCGGCGGCCGCGCGCCTGCCCGCCGCAAGGCCGCCAAACAGGTCGATCTCCCACTGGGCGCCGATGCCTGCCTGATACAGTTCATAATCGCGCGGCAGGCCGATCTTGCGCGCCGCCGCGCCAAGGGGGGCATTCAGCGATTGCCGCTCTGCCGTGGCAGAGCCTGTGAGGCTGGCCGATGGCAACAGCGCCGCCCCCGCCCGCCGGGCCATGGCGCGCGCCTGATCGACCCGCGCGGCCGCCGCCTCCAGCGTCAGATTGCCTGCCAGGGCGCGCTCTTCGGTGGCGTTCAGCAGCGGGTCGCCAAAGGCCTGCCACCATTGCGGCGGAATGGCTTGGCCCTGCGCCGATGCGGGCGCGGCGAAAGACAGCGCCAGAGCCAGCGCCGAAAGGGGGAAAAAGCGCATCGTCATGTCTCCTTTAATGGGCAGCAGCATCGGCAGGGGGCGGGCTGGCCGCCGGGCGGCAGAAGGGCACCAGCACCAGCGCGGCGATGAACATGAAGGCCATCAGGCGGAACACGTCGTTAAAGCCCATGGTCAGCGCCTCACGGGTGATGGTGTGGGAAAGGGTGGCCTGCGCCATGGCCTGGGCGCGTGCGCCATCGGGGGTGAAGGCGGCGATGTGGCCGGCCAGCTGCGCTACGGCATCGCTGGCCGGCCGGGCATGGTGGCCCAGCGCTTCGGACAGGCGGACAGCGGCGATGCGGGTGTCATCCTGCAGCCAGCTGTTCACCACCGCGATGCCGATCGCCCCGCCCAGGTTGCGCATCAGGTTGAACAGGCCCGAGGCCGCGCCCAGCTCCTGCGGTGGCACCGCGCCCAGCGCCATCGTCACCGAAGGCACGATGCACAGCATCAGCGCAAAGCCGCGCAGCATCTGCGGCGCCAGCAGTTCCCAAAAGCCCCACTGGCTGGTCATTTGCGAACTCAGCCACAGGCTGGCGGCAAACAGCGACAGGCCCACGGTGATCATGAAGCGCATGTCCACCCGCTGCGACAGCGCCGCCGAGATCACTGTGGAGCCCAGTTGCGCCACGCCCACGACAAAGATCGTCTGGCCGATCTGCAGCGCATTATAGCCGCGCACCTGCGCCAGATAGACCGGCACCAGCGAGATCGAGGCATACATGCCAAAGCCGATCACCAGATTGAACAGCGAGGCAAAGGCAAAGGTGGGCCGCCGATAGGGCCTGAGCGAGACGATGGGCGAGGAGGAGAAGAAGGAGCGTTCCAGAAACAGCACAAAGCCCACCACCGAAGCCCATGCCGCCAGCGCAATGGTTTCATCGCCCAGCCAGTCGTGGCGCGGCCCTTCTTCCAGCACATATTCAAGGCCGGCCAGAAACAGCGCCATCGCCACCAGATGCACCCAGTCGATCCGCTTCAGCAGCGCCAGATTGCCCTTGTCGATGCGCAGCAGCAGGCCGCAGCTGACCGCGATGAACAGGCCCGGCAGCACATTCACGAAGAACAGCCAGCGCCAGTTGAGCACATCGGTGATGTAGCCGCCCGCAGAAGGCCCCAACGCCGGCGCCAGCACGCTGACCGTGCCCAGAATCGCCGGGATCAGCGCGCGTTGCTTGCCCGAAAACAGCGTGAAGCCCACCGCGAAGACCAGCGGCACCATCGCCCCCCCGGTGAACCCCTGCAGCGCGCGAAAGGCGATCATCGAGCCGATCGACCAGGACAGGCCGCACATCAGACTGGTGAAGGTGAACAGCACGCAGGAGGCAACGAACAGCCACCTTGTCGACAGCGCGCGGGCCAGAAAGCCCGACAGGGGGATCATCACCAGCTCGGCCATCAGATAGGCGGTCTGCACCCAGCTGACCTCATCGGCGCCCGCGGCAAGGCCGGCGGCCACCTCGCGCTGGGAGGCCGAGACGATCTGGATATCGAACAGGGCCATGAACTGGCCAAAGGCCATCAGCCCGAAAATCAGGAATTTTCGTCGCGTGGGCATGGCGGCGGGTGTGTCCGACCAATCCTGGGACAGGGCGTTGATGCGCTGGGCGTTCATGGTGGTGCGCTTTGCCTCTTGCTGAAATGATAATCGACATATATATGACGTACATCATTTCAGCAAGAGGCTTTCCCCATGCTTCAGATCACCGCCGATGCCGACGCCGCAACGGACAATGCGCAAGCCCCCCGCCGCCTCCCCCGGGCGGCCATCGCCGCTGCCGTGGCGCTGGCGGTGGGCGGGGCTGGCGCGGCCTGGGTCATGGCGGAACCCTCCAGCCAATCCACCGAGGATGCCTATGTGGGCGCCGACGCGACCAATGTGGCCCCGCGCATCAAGGGCTTTGTCAGCGCGGTGCTGGTGGCGGAAAATCAGGCGGTGCAGGCCGGCCAGCCGCTGATGCGGATCGACCCCGAGGAATATGCCGCCCGCCACGCCAGCGCCGAGGCCGACCTTGCCGATGCGCGCGGCGCCGTGGCCGCCGCCCGCGCCGCGCTGGCCCGGCAGGGCAGCGAAGAGAAGCTGGCCGTGGCGCAAACCGCGGCGGCTGCCACCGCCATCCGCGCGGCAGCGGCCAATTCCGGCCATGCCAGTGCCGATGCGGCGCGCTATCAGGCGCTGCTGGCCACTGGCGCTGTGGCCGCGCGCGATGCCGAAGGCTTTCGCACCGGCGCCATCGCCAGCGGGCAGGCGCTGGCCCGCGCGCAGGCGGATCTGGCCGTGGCGCGCAGCCAGGCCGCCGTGGTGAACGCCCGCCGCGCCGACCTCAACGCCGCGCTGGCCCGGGCCCAGGCGAGCGCACAGCGGGCCCAAGCCGCGCTCGACCTTGCCGGGCAGGATTTGCGCCACACCGCCATCACCGCGCCCATCGATGGCGTGGTGGCCAGCCGCCAGCTGCGCGTGGGCGATTATGCCCAGCCCGGCACGCGGGCGCTCACGCTGGTGCCGATGCAGGCGCTGTATGTCACCGCCAATTTCAAGGAGACCCAGACCCGCCGCATGCGCCCCGGCCAATCCGTGCGCGTGTATGTGGATGCGCTGGGCGGCGGCGCGGTGCGCGGCGTGGTGGACAGCATCGCGCCCGGTTCCGCCTCCAGCTTCGCCTTGCTGCCGTTTGAACCGGGCACCGGCAATTTCACCAAGATCGTGCAGCGCGTGCCGGTGCGCATCCGCCTCTATCCCGGCCAACAGGGGGCGCAGGTGCTGCGCCCGGGCCTTTCCGTCACCGCCTCTGTCGATGTTTCCCACTGACCCCCACATACCAAGGAGCCCCCCCATGACTGTTTCCCCTTCCGCCACCGCCCTCATCACCGGTGCTTCCACCGGCATTGGCGCTGTCTATGCCGAAAGGCTGGCCCGGCGCGGGCATGATCTGATCCTGGTGGCGCGCGATGCCGCCCGCCTTGCCGCGCTGGCCGAACGATTGACCGCCGAGACCGGGCGCAAGGTGGACGTGCGACCCGCCGACCTGACCGTCGCCGCGCAACTGGCCAGGCTGGCCGATGTGATCGCCCATGCGCCCGGCCTTGGCCTGCTGGTGAACAACGCCGGCATAGCGCTGCCCGGCACGCTGACCACCAGCACCGCCGCAGAGGTGGAGCGCCTGATCGCGCTGAACGTGACCGCGCCCGCCCTGTTGGCGCGCGCCGCCGGCCAGCGCTTTGCCGCGCAGGGCCATGGCGCCATCGTCAACATCGCCAGCGTGCTGGCACTGACACCCGAAATGTTCGATGGCACCTACAGCGCCACCAAGGCCTTCATCCTGAACCTGTCGCAGGGCCTGGCCAGGGAGTTGGGCGAGAGCGGCGTGCAGGTTCAGGCGGTGTTGCCCGGCGCCACCCGCACCGAGATCTGGGAACGTTCGGGCAAGGATGTGAATGCCTTCCCGCCCGAAATGGTGATGGATGCCGGCGATCTGGTCGATGCCGCGCTGGTCGGGCTGGACCGGGGCGAGACGGTTACCATCCCGCCGCTGGCCGATGAGGCCGGGTGGGACGCGCTGAACGCGGCCCGCCTGGCGCTGGCGCCGTTGCTCTCGCGCCGGGATGTGGCCCGGCGCTACCGCGAAACCGCCTGATCCACAGATCATCGCCTGGCCCACCGGCGATAGCGGTCGTCGGTGGGCCAGGCCAATCCTGTCGCGCTTTAGGGCAGCGGCGCCCTGTCTGCTGCAAAGCCGCAGGATCCATTTGCGGGTCGATAGGAATTCTATGCCGCAACCCGGCCTTTGGGGCGGGGATGCGCCTTGACGGGTATAAGTCAACCAATTTAGTAGACACCACACGATGCGCAACACGCCTCGGCCGAGGGGTGCAGCGCAGCCTTCGGATCCTTTGCAGGAGAGCGCGTTGGCGCACCCTGCCCGACGCGCCAACGCGCGATGCTCAGGCGACAGCGCCAGGCTTCGTGTTGCCCCGATCAACAGGGGCAACGATGCAATGTCTCAGATCGCGCAGCTGATGCGGCGTTAACGCCTGCCCTCCGGGGGGAGGTGCGGCTGCCGGCAAGAGACCGCGCATTCCTTCCCGTCCGATTTTCAGCCCGGGCCTTCCTGCGCCTGCGCTCCCGCCTCCTTGGGCGGGGCAGGGGCAGGCTTGTCTTCCAGATTTCAATGAGGGGGTTTATGTCCAGATTGCATCCTTCGGCCGCGCGCCGCTCCCTGTGGGCCGCGCTGCTGGTTTCCACCGCTTTCGCCTCGCCCGTGCTGGCGGCCGATCTCACGTCTACGGCCTCTTCGGGGGCAGCCTCTTCCGGAGCTGCATCGACCGGCGCCGACACGATCGCGGTTGAAACCGGCAATGCCACCGCAACCGACGGCAATATCGTGGTGACCGCGCGCCACCGCACGGAAAAGCTGCAGGAAGTGCCGCTGGCGATCTCGGCCGTTCTCGGGCAGGAGCTGAACGGCCAGCACCTCGACCGGCTCGGCGACTTCTCCGCGAAAATCCCCAATTTCAGCTCGTTCCAGCTCAATCCGCGCGTGGCCACGGTGAATATTCGCGGCCTTGGCGGCAATGCCAGCAATGATGGCGCCGAAGGCGGCGTGGGCATCATTGTCGATGAGGTGTTCTTCACCCATGTCGCCTTTGCCTGGCTGGATCTGGTCGATCTGGAAAGCGTGGAAGTGGCGCGCGGTCCGCAAGGCACGCTGCTGGGCAAGAACACCACCATCGGCGCGGTGATCGTGCATACCGCCAAGCCCAGCTTCACCCCTTCGCTCAACGTTGATGCGACAGTGGCCAACAATGCCGATTATCAGCTGCGCGCCAACGCCACCGGCCCGCTGATCGACAACAAGCTGGCCTATCGCCTGACCTTTGCCGGCGATACCGGCGGCGGCTGGGTGACCAACGCCTACAATGGCCAGAAACTGCTCGACAACCAGCGCTATTCGGTGCGCGGGCAGTTGCTGTTCACGCCGTCGAGCACGATCACCGACCGCCTGATCTTCGAGCATTTCCGCTCGAGCGAATATAACAACCATTCCTCGGTAAGCAGCGACATCACCGAGAACCTGTCGCCGGTGAACAACAGCGTCTATTCCGCCCGCACCGCCAGCTGGACCAGCAAGGTCGCCGCCGTGGCGCCCGGCTACACGCCCAATTTCAACGGCCCCTACAACGCCAATTACGCAACGCTGGGCCGCACGCAGCAATCCGTGTGGGGCGCCTCGAACCAGCTGGACGCGGATCTGGGCAATTACAAGCTGACCTCGGTGACCGCCTGGCGCAAGCTGAAGTTCCGCCCGCACAACGATACCGGCGAAATCCCCTATCCCACCTTCGATGTCGGCTATAACGTCGATGTCAGCCAGTATTCGCAGGAAGTGCGGATCGCCTCGCCCATCGGCCGGCGGGTGGACTGGACCGCCGGCGCCTATTACCTGCACGAGGATCTCGACAGCGCCTGGCACACCAATTTCCTGGCGGATTCGGCGCAATATTTCCTGGCCAGCGCCGCAGCCAGCAACAGCATCCTCAACGGCCTGTCGTATATCAAGGACGGCAAGGTGCATGTCGACAGCGCGGCCGGCTTTGCCCAGCTGAACGGCCATGTCACCAGCCGCTTCACCATCACCGGCGGCCTGCGCTTCACCCGCGAGCTGAAGAAGCTGACGGTCAACGACTATACCTATGGCGACAGCGGCCTCACCGGCACCGCGCTGGCCACGCAAACGGCGGTGATCACCAGCCTGGGCGGCCTGCTGCCGGTGACCACGCTGAGCTCCAACCACAGTTTCGTATCCTGGTTGGTCAACCCGTCCTTCAAGCTCACCGATGATGTGCTGCTCTATGCCTCGGCCAGCGGCAGCGCCAAATCCAGCGCGGCCAACACCGCCGTCACCCAGGCCTATATCAACAATGGCAAGGCGCTGATCGCGCCCGAGCGCTCGACCGATTTCGAGGCGGGCGTCAAAACCCAGTGGTTCGACAAGAAGCTGCAGGTGAACCTCAACCTCTATCGCAACACCATCACCAATTATCAGGCCGCGCAGATCGATCCTTCCGCCACCGCGCTGGGCTCGATCCTGGGCAATGTGGGCGAGGTGCGGCTGAAGGGGGTCGAGCTGGAAACCACCTTGCGGGCCAGCCGCTTCGTGCAGATCTTCGGCAATGTGGCCTATAACGACGCCAAATATGTGTCGTATGACAATGCGCCGGCGCCGACCGAATATGCCGTCTATCAAACGGCGACGACCGGCAAGGCAACCCTCTCGCTGACCGGCCAGCAGGTGATCGGCGTGCCCCGGTGGACCGCCAATGCCACGGTCGATTTCCACTATCCGCTGCTGCATGGGCTGGAGCTGACCGGCTATGTCAACCAGACCTATCGCAGCAAGGTCACGCTGAACAACCCGCTGTCGCAATATGGCTGGCAGAACGGCTATGGCCTGACCAACCTGGGCCTGGGCGTGCGGGCCGAAAACGGCAGCTGGGCGATCAAGGCCTGGTCGAAGAACGTGTTCAACAAGATCTATGCCGTGGGCTGGGCCGCTGCCACGCCGATCACCCCCAACGAAACCTATTGGGGCAATCCGCGCAGCTTCGGCGTCACCTTTTCCAAGAAGTTCTGAACCTGCCTGGCCTGCCCGCGCCCCTTGCGGCGCGGCAGGCCGGTTCTGCCCATCGAGAGGATGCCGCCATGAGCGAAGCTGCCAAACGCCAACTGCGCCTCGGCGCGTTTCTCTACAGTGTGGGCCACCATGCGGCCGCCTGGCGACACCCGGATGTCGACCCGACCGGCAATTTCGATTTCGCCTTCTACAAAAGCCTGGCGCAGAAGGCCGAGGCGGCCAAATTCGACGCCATCTTCTTTGCCGACAATGTCGGCCTGCTGGGCGGCAGCGCCGAGGCGATCTCCTATGCCCCGCCGGTCTATTGGTGGGAGCCGCTGAGCCTGCTGGCAGCGCTCGCCAC
>DATMUT010000063.1:0-2558 GCA_035563755.1 Novosphingobium sp. | reverse complement strand
GACCCGCCGCGCGCCGGGGGCAAGCCCCAGCGCGCGCAAATCGGGCCAAATGCGACAGATCCCTTGCGCCCCTGTGCGAGGCGCCCTGCCTCAGAGCGGGAACCAGCGCGACTTGCGGGTGATCTTCATGTAGCCGCCATTCACGCCCAGGCGCAGACCGACACCAAGCCGCACCGGAATGAGCACGACATTGTCGCGGCGCAGATAGCTGACGTTGAAGCCGCCAACGAAATAGGCCTGCCCCTCGCCCGCGCCGAAGCGGTGATACAGATCGTCGGTGTTGTAGAGGTTGTAGACCAGCACGAAGGTCTTGCCAGCGCTGGCGCCCGCGTCAAAGCCGATCGACGGGCCGGTCCAATATACCGGCATCTGCCCTTCGATCTTGTGGTACAGCGTGCCCGAACCATAGCGCAGGCCCACGGCGATGGCGCCGCCAGCCTCGCGCCCGACGATGTAGCCGTTGGGCTCGCCCTGTTTCTTCAGGATGGTCTTGATGACATCGGCCAGCCCCTTCGCGCCCTTGCCGAACACGCCTTCGGCAGCACCGATCAGGTCATCCTGATGATAGACCTGCGTATCGCCCGGAGGGGCCTGCATAGCGCCGGGAGGCGGCGTGGCGCCGGGCGCGGCCTGCCGAGGCGGCGGAGCATAGGCAGCGCCAGACTGCGAGGGATAGGCCGGGTATGCGGATGGCGCGGATGCGGGGGGCGGGGCCGAAACGGCAGGCGTTGGCGCATTGGCATCGGCCGGGCGCACCAGATCGGAATCAATGCCCTGCTGCGCCTGCGCCAAAGCCGGCGCGGCGCCCCCCGCCATGCCCGAAACCAGCAGCGCGAGCACCCCTGCGGCCATCCCAATACTGCGCATCCGCGATGTTCCCCTGTTCGTCATTGCCAACACCCAAATTCGTGCCCGCGCACCGCAGGCCTTGCCTGCTGTGCCATAGCAATGCCGATGTGAACAGCGGCTGCAAGCCGGCTGCCGGCCCTTTGCGCTTGGCGACGAATTGCCCGTTCCTTGCGGTGAACGCGCGGAACAGGGGTGCGGAACGGGCCTCGCACGCCCTCATTTCGCCCGTAAACCCAGGCCAAACCCGCAACCGCAGGCAAAGTCTGAAAAGAATTGCATTGCCCCCTTGCCGCCCGACAGATGCACCGCTATAGCGCCACCTCGCCGCTGCGATCCGGAGACGTGGGTGAGTGGCTGAAACCAACGGTTTGCTAAACCGTCGTACTGGTAAATCCGGTACCGAGGGTTCGAATCCCTCCGTCTCCGCCACCATTGGGTGTTATCGCTCAGCTGTGTGGCGCAATTTCCAAAATCGAACCATTCAGCCCTGATGAGCATAACGCGCCGGCCAGGCTTGCGCGCAGCTGCGAGGCAACACGGCTGCTGCCCATTATCACACCTGATGTGTCGAAATGCCCAAAGGCCCATGCCGCCCACATCGGACGGCACAGGCCAATCGCGCGCGCCTATCGTACTGATGCGGCCAGCTCGCGCGCAGGCATCGCCACACTGCGGCTAGCCTGAACATCGCCCGCATGGCGCCCCAGCGTGAACCGATAGCTCCCCGCTTCCAGCTTCCAGCGACGCTTCTGCCCCTGCCAGCGGGCCATGGCCCTCATCTCTATCGGCAGGGTCAGGTGACGGGTTTCGCCCGGCGCCAGCTGCACCCGGCCAAATGCGACCAACCGCGCCATTCCGCCGCCCGGCACTGCCGCATAGATCTGCGGCACATCGGCGCCTGCGCGCTGGCCTGCATTCGTCACGTCGAGCGATGCGGTCAGGCCCTGCGGCCCGCGCCTTACATCAAAGTGGCCATAGGCAAAGCGCGTGTAAGACAGGCCATACCCGAAGGGAAACAACGGCTTGAGCCCTTGCCTGGCATACCAGCGATAGCCGGCATCGGCCCCTTCCCCGTACTCCACCGGGAAGATTGCCAGCTGCCCACCAGCCGAACCGGCGTTCGAGGCGGCATCATCGGCCCTGACCTGCGCCAGATTGACCGGCGCAGGGCGCGGCGCCTGCGCATCTGCCGCGGGAAAGGTGATGGGCAAGTGGCCCGACGGGTTCACCCGGCCAAACAGGATGTTGGCAATAGCCTGCCCGCCCCGCTGCCCCGGATACCAGGCTGCCAGCACCGCTCCTGCCTGACCCAGCCAAGGCATCCGCACCGGCCCGCCCGTTTCCAGCACCACCACGGTTTTTGCCTGCGCCGCCGCCACCGTCGAAATCAGCCCATCCTGGCCGTCCGGCAGGCTCAAATCAGCCAGATCCTCTGCCTCGGTGCGCCATTGGGTGGCAAACACGATGGCAATGTCGGCATGGGCAGCAGCGTCGGCCGCCGCCGCCGCATCGCGCCCGTCGACATAGGTGACGGTTGCCTGGGGAGCCACTGCGCGCACAGCCTCCAGCGGCGAGGAAGCGTGCCATGTGGTGCGCGCAAAAGAGGCTGCCGGACCACTCTTGAGCGGAATTTCGACCGGCGCGCCGCCCACCGAACGCACCTGCGAGGACCCGCCCCCCGACAGCACGCCCACATCGGCATGCCCGCC
>DATMUT010000062.1:0-5746 GCA_035563755.1 Novosphingobium sp. | reverse complement strand
GAGAGCGAGCCGTCGACGATAATCAGCTCTGCCTCGTGCAACTCGCAGGCGGTAGAGATGTTCTGGATCTGGCCTTCGCCGAACAGCGTGCCGGGCCGTGCCTCACGAATGGGCACGGTAAACGCCTCGGCGATGACAAGGCCGATCGCCAGCGCCAGCCCCTTGGCTTCCTCGACGCGGGCTTCGGTGTCGGTGGCGGAAAACCGCCCGCGAAATTCAGGGCAAACGACGAGGGCACGCGCACCGCGCGTGACCTCGCCCTGCAATTCGTCATTTTCAAACAGAATCAGGCGTCCTCTTCGCCGTCCCACTCACCGGTCAGGTCAACCGGCGTCACCGGCTGAATGGTCGAGACGGCATGTTTATAGGCGAGCTGCACATAGCCCTCGCGCTCGAGCAGCATACAGAACAGATCATATGCTGCAACCCGGCCCTGCAGCATCACGCCGTTGACCAGGAACATCGTGACCTGAACGGCCGCAGCGCGGATACTCGAGAGGAACACGTCCTGCAGCAGGCGGGCCTTCTTGCCGCCCTCGCCGCCCTGCGCGAACAGGCGGGTGTCGATGGGCTGGCTGGGCATGATGGTCGAAACAGCGTGCTTGTACACAAGCTGCGACTGGCCATCGCGGCGCAGCAGGATCGAGAAATTGTCAAACCAGGTGACGATGCCCTGCAGCTTCACGCCCTTGACCAGGAACATGGTGACCGGGGTCTTGTTCTTGCGCAGGTGGTTCAGGAACTGGTCCTGAAGGTTCTGCCCCTTGCCCGATGCGGCCGCAGGGGCCGGAGCAGGTGCAGCCGCTGGTGCGCTGCTGGCAGGCGCCGAGGCGACGGCTTCCGAAACGGCTTCATCTTCGGCCTCGTTGGCCTTGAGACGGGGGCGGGCGGAAAGCGTGCGTCCGGTGGTGGTCATCAATCACTCCTTTTTTTGGCGGCGCGCTCGTGGTGGCGCTCCGCGATCTGGCCAGGCGATTCATCCCGACCGAAGACAAACGCAGCTTAGTGCTTCGCACCCGCAGCGTAAATCACCTATTTTGGCCAATAGGCCCGCCCCGTCGCATAACGGCACGGGCGTGCATTCCTATTCTTCGTCCTCGTCGTCACGCTTGTCGACCATGCCCAGCAGCTTGAGCTTGCGGTGCAACGCCGACCTTTCCATGCCGATAAAAGTCGCGGTTTTCGATATGTTGCCCGAAAAACGGCGGATCTGGACGCGCAGATATTCCCGCTCGAAATTCTCGCGCGCCTCGCGCAGCGGCACGCCCATCAGCCCCGACATGCCCGAATCGCCCGAAAGGCGCCCCGAAACGATCTCGCCCGGCAGCATATCGGCTTCGATGCGCGAAAGCCGCTCACGCGGGGCCAGAATCACCGTGCGTTCCACCACGTTGCGCAACTGCCGCACGTTGCCGGGCCACTCATAAGCCTGCAAAGCGGCCATCGCCTCCACGTTGATTTCGGGCGGCGGCATGCCCTGATCGTTGGCGTAGCGCGCGAAGAAGTGATCCACCAGCGCGGGAATGTCCTCGCGCCGCTCGGCCAGCGGCGGCACCGAGACGGGCACCACATTGAGCCGATAGAACAGGTCTTCGCGGAACCGCTTCTCGGCAATTTCCTTTTCGAGATTGCGCGAGGTCGACGACACCACCCGCACATCCACCCGCAGCTGACGATTGCCGCCCACGCGCACAAAGGCCTGCTCGGTCAGCACGCGCAAAATACGCGCCTGGGTCGAAAGCGGCATGTCGCCCACCTCGTCGAGGTAAAGCGTACCGCCATCGGCCATTTCCAGCAGGCCAGCGCGCACCAGCTTGCCGTTGTTCTCCTCGCCAAACAGTTCCTCCTCGAAACGTTCGGGGGTGATGCGCGCGGAATTGACCGAGACGAAGGGCTTTTCTGCTCGTGGGCTCCAGCTGTGCAGCAGGCGTGCGGCCACCTCCTTGCCCACGCCCGATGGCCCCGAGATCAGCAGGCGGCTGCCGGTATTGGCCACGCGCTTGAGCGTCGCGCGCACATGGTTGATCGCGCTCGAACTGCCGTTGAATTCCGGCCCCATCGGCGTGTCGAGCTTGAGCCGCGCATTCTCGCGGCGCAGGCGTTCGGTCTCGGTAGCGCGGGCAACCAGATGCAGCAGGCGCTCGGTCTCGAACGGCTTCTCGATAAAATCGACCGCGCCGCGCCCGATCGCGGCCACCGCCGTATCGATATTGCCATGGCCCGAGAAGATCAGCACCGGCAGTTCCGGCTCGCGCGCCTTGATCGCGTCGAGCACCTCAAGCCCATCCATCGGGCTGCCGTGCAGCCACACGTCGAGCAGCACCAGCGAGGGCCGCCGGGCGTCCACCGCCTCGAGCGCCGCGCGGCTGTCGCCGGCGGTGCGCGTTTCATATCCCTCGTCCGAAAGGACCCCCGCCACCAGATCGCGGATGTCCTTCTCGTCATCAACGATCAGGATTTCGATCGACATGCCTCTTCACACCTTTCCCGTGGGGTTCATGCGGCTGCCTCCTGGCCGCGGCGGGCCGACACAGGGTCGCGTGCAAAACGCATCGCTACCACCGTGCCGCCATCCTCGGCCGAGGCGAAGGTCATTTCCCCGCCGTGTTCCTCGATGATTTTCTTGACGATGGCGAGGCCCAGGCCAGTGCCCTTCTCGCGCGTCGTCACATAGGGTTCGACAATGCGCTCGCGGTCCTGCGGTAGGCCGATGCCATTGTCGGTAATGGTTGCGGTCACGCTGTCTTCTGACTGGCTTAGCACCACGTCGATGCGGCCCAGATAGTCGCCCTCGGTGGCCTTTTGCCGGGCCTCGATGGCTTCGGTCGCGTTTTTCAACACGTTGGTCATGGCCTGCCCGAACTGGTGGCGGTCGCAGGCGATGAGGCCAATGTCGGGCTGCGTCACGAAACTGAAGGCCAGGTCTGGCCGCGCCACCTCTTGCAGGAACAGCGACTGGCGGGCCAGATCGACAGGGTCCTCGGGGCGGAACACCGGCTTTGGCAGCCGCGCGAAGGAGGAGAACTCGTCGACCATCTTACGCAGGTCGCCAACCTGCCGGATGATCGTGCTGGTCAGCTCCTCGAACAACTCAGGATTATCGCTGATCTGCTTGCGATAACGGCGCGACAGACGCTCTGTCGCCAATTGAATGGGCGTCAGCGGGTTCTTGATCTCGTGCGCAATGCGCCGCGCCACGTCCGACCATGCGGCCGCGCGCTGATCGAGCAGTTGCCGGGTAATGTCCTCGAAGGTGATCACATGGCCGCTCACCGCCTGCCCGTGATGGCTGGTCGTGATACGCACCGCCAGCGTGCGCAGGTCGCCCGAGATGCCGTGCTGAACGACACCCTCGCCATTGCCCTTCGCCACCATGCCGGCCAGCGGCTGCGAGATTTCGGACAGCATCGTGCCGCTGGGCGGCGCGGGCGCTGGCCCTAGCAGCACCTTCTTGGCCGAGGGGTTCATCAGGCGCAACCGCCCGCCGGCATCGAGCGAGATAACCCCCGCCGTCACCGATTCCAGCACCGCCTCCATGAAGGCGCGCCGCTCGTCGATCTGCTGGTTGGCGCCCACCAGAGCAGAGGTCTGCTGCTCGATCTGCGCGGCCATGCGGTTGAAGGCGCGGTTGAGCAGCCCCACCTCGTCCGCGCCGTTGCGGCCCAGCACGCGCATGGCGTAATTGCCCTCGCCCACACGCCGCGCCGCCTCGACAAGGTCGTACAGAGGCTGCACCTGTCGGTCGGCAAAGCGCAGCGCAAACCACACCGACAGCCCCACCAGCGCCAGCGAGGCCACGAACAGCGCGATGTTGAAGCGCAATTGCAGCAGCCGCGCCCTTTGCGTGAGCACCTGATAGGCGCGCACAATATTGTCGGCGCGCCGCCCCTGGCTGATGGCCAGAAGGTCGGACGTGCGCGCGGCATACAGGTACAGGCCCGCCTGTCGGTCGATGGCGGTCACGGCCTCGATGCGGTCGGCCTTGGCGCTCACGATAATGGGCTCGCCAGCGTCGATGCGGCGCAGTTCCTCGGGCGTGATGCGGATGCGCCCGTCGTTGCGGCCCGGGTCGACGATCGCCACCGTGGCGAGCTGACCATTGGCCCCCTTGCGCTGGATCGCCACCTCGTCGAGGCCGCGCTGCAGCACCTGATACGACAGCGCCTGCCGGAATTCAAAGCTGACAATGCTGGTTTGCGAGAGGATATAGCGCAGGTCGCTGGTCATCGCGATCGCCTCGTTCGAGACGTCGCGCTGGGTCTGCTCGTAATAGCCGCGCGCCAGCTTGTTCGCGTTTTCCAGCAGCCCGCGCGAATTGTCCGAAAACCAGAACTCCACGCCCGACTGAAACAGCCATGAGGCAAAGATCACCACCAGCAGTGTAGGCACCGCGGCGATGATCGAGAAAAGCAGCACCAGTTGTGTGTGCAACCGCCCCTTGCCACCTATGCTTTGCGCCGCACGGCGCAGCGCCATCCAGCGGCCCACCAACACCAGAATGGCCATGGCCGGCACCAGCGTGCTGACCAGCAGAGTGGCGGTCAGCGTGGCGGGGAGCAGCTCGCCCTTGGCCGCCCTGTCGGACACTGCCAACCCGGCCCACAGCGTGGCGGCCAGAAAGGCGAAGATCGACACGCCCCAGGCGTAAGGCTCGAGATTGGCACGGCGCGCGCGCACCAAGACCCGCCGCCACCAGCGTGGCCAGCGACGCGGGTGGGGTTGGACCTTGGCCGGAACTGCACTCGACATAGTTGCCATGTTACAACGCTGCTGTTGCAGGAATGCAAGTGCAAAATCCGCTATTGCGCCGAAAGTCGCAGATCGGACACGATCCGGCGACTTTCGGGCAGCGTATTACGGACGCCGCAGGAAAATATCCGGGTCTAGCGACAGCTCGCCCAGACGTTTGCGCAGGGTGTTGCGGTTGATGCCCAGCATTTGGGCCGCGCGCAGCTGGTTGCCGCCGGTGGTGTTCAGCACCTCGGTAAACAACGGGCGCTCGAATGCGGCCAGGGCCGCATCGTAAATCGTGCCGGGCGGCGGCTGGTTCTGCGCCAGCCAATGCGCCACGGCCGTTTCCAGCGTGCCGATGGGCGCAGGCCCCTGCGCCTCGTCAACGCGCACCGATTGCGCCAGCATGGGCGCGAGGGCACCCGCATCGATCACGTCCTCGCGCGCCAGCAGCGCCAGTCGATACATGAAATTGCGCAATTCTCGCACATTGCCACGCCACGGTTGCCGGCGCAGCAATTCGGCGGCATCGGCCGACAGCTGCCGGCGCGGCAGCCCTTCGCCCGCGGCCAGCACCAGGAAATGGCGGGCCAGCGCTTCGATATCGGCAGCCCGCTCGCGCAAAGGCGGCAGATGGATGGGCACCACGTTCAGCCGGTAGAACAAATCCTCGCGGAACTGGCCCGCGGCGATCATCGGCTCCAGGTCCTTGTTGGTGGCCGCGATGATGCGCGTGTCGATTTCGACCTCGTCGCGCCCGCCCACGCGGCGGATGCGCCCCGATTGCAATGCGCGCAGCAGGCGGGTTTGCGCCTGCATGGGCATGTCGCCAATCTCGTCGAGAAACAGCGTGCCGCCGGCCGCCTGCTCGAACTTGCCGATGTGGCGGGCAACGGCGCCGGTAAAGGCGCCCTTCTCGTGGCCGAACAGCTCGCTTTCCAGCAGGTTCTCGGGCAGCCCACCGCAATTGACCGCCATGAGCGGATGATAGCGCCGCTTGCTGCGGGCGTGGATT
>DATMUT010000061.1:0-3532 GCA_035563755.1 Novosphingobium sp. | reverse complement strand
ATGCCCGGTCGTGGCGGCCCTGGCGGGTACTGATCCTCGCAAATGGCAAAAACTGTGGCGCCGCTCGTGGTGCTCGCCTCCTCCTCCCCCCGCCGGCGCGAGCTGCTGGGGCGGCTGGGGGTAGAGCCGGCCCGCATCGCCAGTCCTGACATCGACGAGACGCCGCTGGCCGGCGAACAGCCGCTTGCCTATGCGCTGCGCCTGGCGGTCGAGAAGGCGCGCGCCGTGCCGCTTGCCGCCGGCGAGGTGGTGCTGGCGGGCGACACGACCGTGGCGGTGGGCCGGCGCATCCTCTCCAAGGCCGAAAGCGCCGATGAACAGCGCGCCATGCTGCGCCTGATCTCGGGCCGGCGGCATCAGTGCATTTCCTCGGTCTGCGTGATCGATGCCGGCGGCCAGGTACGCAGCCGCGCCAGCCAGACCATCGTCGTATTCAAACCGCTCAGCGCCGATGAGATCGAGGCCTATGTGGCCAGCGGCGAAGGGCTGGGCAAGGCGGGTGGCTATGCCATTCAGGGCCGCGCCGAAGCGTTGATCCGGCGGATCGACGGCAGTCATTCGGGCGTAATGGGCCTGCCTTTGTATGAAACCCGCGCGCTGCTGCGCGCTGCCGGGGTGGCGCTGGGTTGAGCGCGGCCAGCTGGCTGATCGAGGAGGGCATCGGCGAAACCCGCGCGCTGCTCGTCTCGGGCGGCGAGGTGCTGGCGGCGCGGCTGGACTGGCCGGGCGGCGCTTCGCCCGGCGCGGTCGAGGAAGCGCGGCTGATCCTGCGCCATGGCGGCGCGCGGCGCGGCATGGTGCGCCTTGCCAGCGGCGAGGAAGCGCTGATCGACCAATTGCCCCGCGATGCCGCCGAGGGCGGCCTGCTGCGCGTGCAGATCACCCGCGCGGCGATGGCCGAAGTCGGCCGTTTCAAGCTGGCGCAATGCCGCCCCACGACCGCCGATCCGCAACCGGCCCCGCCCCTGCACCGCCAGCTGCCCAATGCGCGCGTGATGCGCCATTTGCCCGCCGGCCTGTGGGAAGAGGTCTTTGCCGAAGGGTGGAGCGGTGAAGTCGCCTTTGCGCAAGGGGCTTTGCTGCTCTCGCCAACGCCGGCCATGACGCTGATCGACGTGGATGGCAGCGCCCCTGCCCCGCAATTGGCGCGCGAGGCGGCGCGAGCAGCGGCTCTGGCCATCCGGCGGCTCGACATTTCCGGCTCGATCGGCATCGATTTTCCCACCTTGTCCGACAAGGCCGACCGGCAGGCGGTTGACGCGGCTCTGGCCGCGGCGCTGGGCGACTGGCCCCATGATCGCACGGCGATGAATGGCTTTGGCTTCGTACAGATCGTCTGCCGGCGCGAGCGGCCATCGATCCTGTCTCTGCTGGCGCGGCACAGGGCACCGGCGGGCGCAAGGTGGCTATTGCGCCTGGCCGAGCGGGTCGAGGCCCCCGGAGCGCTGCTGTTGACCTGCGCGCCGGCGGTGCGCGCCGCCATCCGCCCCGAGTGGGAGGCAGACCTGGCCCGGCGCACCGGCCGCCGCCTGCAGTGGCGCGAGGATGGCACGCTTGCGCTCGACGCCGGTTTCGCGCAGGCCATTTCGCATGACTGATCCTGCCCGCCCCACCTCGCACAGCGCCTCTCAGGGCAAGCCCACGCGCAAGTGCCCCGTCTGCGGTGCGCCCCGCGACGAGGCGCACAAACCCTTCTGCTCGACCCGCTGCCGCGACCGCGACCTGCTGCAGTGGCTGTCGGACGGATATGCCCTGCCCGGCACCGGTCAGGACGAGCCGGATGACGAAGAAGTTTTCAACAGGTAACATTTCTCTCTTGCCAAGCGCGATCCCCTTGGCCATAGGCGCCGGACCGAAACGACGGCGGCACAGAAAAACGCCGCCAAGGCAATGCCCGGGTAGCTCAGTTGGTAGAGCACGTGACTGAAAATCACGGTGTCGGCGGTTCGATTCCGTCCCCGGGCACCATTGCCCCCTTCCAAAGACATCCGAGTGTTCGAGGATAGCCCGGCCAGATCCGGTTAGGTCCGCTTGTATCCGGACCTGTTGATGGTATTCTTGATGGCATGTAAAATCGCACCATCAGGACGATACCATCCCGCCCCTCTCGGCACTGGCAATTAATACCGCAAAACCAAAGGATAAGCCTTACAAGCTTGACCGACGAACTCGGGCTGTATCTGCTGATCATGCCGACAGGTGGGCGTTTGTGGCGGTTCAACTATCGGTTTGACGGGAAACAGAAAACGCTGGCCTTCGGGAATTTTCCTGATCTGTCGCTCGCCAAGGCCCGAGCCATGAGAACTTCGGCGCGAGAAGCCCTGGCGGAAGGCCGGGACCCATCCGAGGTTCGCAGGGAAGCCGACCGAGAAGCCAAAGCCCGCTCGCAAGATACATTTGACGCGATCAGTGACGAATGGCTCGACAAGCTAGAGCGTGACGGCCGGTCCTCCGCTACCATGACCAAAATGCGGTGGCTGGTTGATTTTGCTCGCCCATCCATTGGCCCTCGTCCCATCACCGAATTGACCGCTCCAGAGCTTCTGGAGGTGCTTCGCACAATTGAGGTGCGAGGCCGACACGAAACCGCCAACCGACTGCGAAGCACCTTCGGCACGATTTTTCGCTATGCCATTGCCACAGGCCGGGCTCGCCAGGATGTTTCAGCCAATCTCAAGGGCGCCTTGATCACGCCCAAGATCAAACATCGTGCAGCGATCCTTGATCCAAACGCGCTTGGCTCGCTGCTTCGGGCTATTGACGCCCATGATGGCCAGCCCGCGGTCCGGCTTGCGCTGCGCATGGCACCACACGTCTTCGTCCGCCCCGGGGAGTTACGCTGCGCCGAATGGTCGGAATTCGATTTCGAGAAACACATCTGGACCATCCCCGCCCAAAAAACCAAAATGAGACGGCCTCACAAGGTCCCGCTGACGGCGCAGGTTCTGGCCATCCTTGATGAGCTTGATACCCTCTCCTTGGCGGGTCCCTTTCTCTTTCCGAGCGTACGCGCGGAAAGCCGCCCAATCACCGACAACACTCTGAACGCCGCCATGCGCCGGATGGGGTATGGCAAGGATGAGGTGACGACCCACGGCTTTCGCGCGACGGCCAGCACACTTCTGAACGAGTCGGGCCGTTGGCGCCCTGATGCCATAGTGCGCCAGCTTGCCCACATGGATAGCAGTGAGGTGCGCAGGGCCTACGCCCGGGGCGAGCACTGGGAGGAAAGGGTTCGCATGATGAAGAGCTGGTCGAATGAACTTGCCAGCCTTTAGCAAAACGGAAAAGTCTTGAAAGGTAAGTTCGCCAGAGGCTGAGAGACGCGGCGCTTTGATGAGACCGTTGGTGAGGATGCGGTCAATGCCCCACCAGATTTTTCAGGCTTTGGTAGCACTACTTTGGCAGAAAAGTGATTTCGGTGCCAGACAACAGACATCTGCAATTTGGGCAGAGTAGGATCGGTGGTCGATCCAGATTATCAAGAATGGCTTGTCGGACTGCTGGCAGGCTGGGTTGAGGCGGGGGTCCG
>DATMUT010000060.1:0-2099 GCA_035563755.1 Novosphingobium sp. | reverse complement strand
CCTGCCGCCCCCGCGCCTGCCGCCAGCGCGCCGCCGGCGCCGCGCCGCTTCACCCCGGTGACGCCGGCAACGCCGCCGCGCCGCCCGGATGCCGCCGCAGCGCCCGCCGCCAAGAAGCCCGCCGCGCCCGCTCGCGATCGCAAGAACGAGGATCGCCGCGGCGGCAAGCTGACCGTGACGCGCGCGCTGAACGAGGATGAGGGCGCCCGCGCCCGCAGCCTGGCCGCGCTGAAGCGGGCCCGCGAGAAGGAGCGCCGCGCGCACTTCGCCGGGCAGACCCAGCAGCGCGAGAAGCAGGTGCGCGACGTGGTGGTGCCCGAGGCGATCACCGTGCAGGAACTGGCCAACCGCATGGCCGAAAAGGCCGCCGATCTGGTGAAGGCGCTGTTCAAGATGGGCGTGATGGTCACCTTGAACCAGACCATCGACCAGGACACCGCCGAGCTGCTGGTCGAGGAATTCGGCCACAACATCCAGCGCGTGAGCGAGAGCGATGTCGATATCGACCATGCCGCCGATGTGGACGCCGACGAGACGCTGAAGGCGCGCCCGCCGGTGGTCACCATCATGGGCCATGTCGATCACGGCAAGACCAGCCTGCTGGACGCGCTGCGCGGCACCGATGTGGTGCGCGGCGAGGCCGGCGGCATCACCCAGCATATCGGCGCCTATCAGATCAAGACGAAGGCCGGCGATCTGCTCACCTTCCTCGACACGCCGGGCCACGAGGCCTTCACCGAGATGCGCATGCGCGGGGCCAATGTCACCGACATCGTCATCCTCGTGGTGGCGGGCGATGACGGGCTGATGCCGCAGACGATCGAGGCGATCAACCACACCAAGGCGGCCGGCGTGCCGATGATCGTGGCGATCACCAAGAGCGACAAGCCCGAGTTCAACCCGCAGAAGATCCGCGAGCGCCTGCTTGAACACGAAGTGATCGTGGAAGAGATGTCGGGCGATGTGCAGGATGTCGAGGTTTCGGCCAAGACGGGTGCCGGGCTTGACCAGCTGATCGAGAAGATCCTGCTGCAGGCCGAACTGCTGGAGCTGAAGGCCAACCCCGATCGCGCCGCCGAGGCGACCGTGATCGAGGCCAAGCTGGACAAGGGCAAGGGCCCGCTGGCCACCGTGCTGATCACGCGTGGCACGCTGAAGGTGGGCGATATCTTCGTTGTCGGCACCCAGTCGGGCCGCGTGCGCGCGATGCTCGACGACAAGGGCCGCCAGATCAAGGCCGCGCCCCCGGCGCTGCCGGTGGAAGTGTTGGGCCTGGGCGGTGTGCCCATGGCTGGCGACACGCTGACCGTGGTGGAAAGCGAAGCGCGCGCCCGCGAAGTGGCCACTTTCCGCCAGGAACAGGCCACCGCCAAGCGCACCGCCGCAGCGCCCGCCAGCCTCGAGAACATGTTCTCCGCGCTGGCCGCCAAGCAGTCGGTGATCGAATATCCGATCGTCGTGAAGGCGGATGTGCAGGGTTCGGTGGAAGCGATCGTCAACGCGCTGACGCGCCTGTCGAACGAGGAGATCAAGCTCAAGGTGCTGTCCTCGGGCGTGGGGGCGATCACCGAGAGCGACGTCAATCTGGCGGCCGCTTCCAACGCGCCGATCGTCGGCTTCAACGTGCGCCCCAATGCCAAGGCCCGCGAGATGGTGGACCGGCACAAGGTGCGGATGAAGTATTTCGACGTGATCTACCACCTGACCGACGACATTTCGAAGGAAATGGCCGGCGTCTGGGGTCCGGAGCGGATCGAAACCGTGGTTGGCCGCGCCGAGATCAAGGAAGTGTTCCCGGCGGGCAAGCACAACAAGGCAGCCGGCCTGCTGGTGCTGGAGGGCTATATCAAGAAGGGCCTCTACACCCGCGTCACCCGCAACGATGTCATCGTCTCGAAGACCAGCGTGGCCTCGCTGCGCCGCTTCAAGGACGATGTCGCCGAAGTGCGGGCAGGGCTGGAATGCGGCGTGGTGCTGGAAGCCACCAATGACATCAAGTCGGGCGACACGCTGGAAGTCTTCGAGGTGGAGATGCGCGAGCGCACGCTGTAAGGCGGGCCAGCGCATCCTGCCGCAAGGCCGGAATAACAGAAGGGCGG
>DATMUT010000059.1:0-5387 GCA_035563755.1 Novosphingobium sp. | reverse complement strand
CACCGCTTTCGTGCTGGGCACGCTCATTGGTCTTGAGCGGCAGTTGCGCCAGCGCACGGCGGGGCTGCGCACCAATGTGCTGGTGGCGGTGGGGGCGGCGGCCTTTGCCGATCTGGGCCTGCGCGTGGCGGGCGTGGATGGCGGCGTGCGGGTGATTTCCTATGTCGTTTCGGGCATTGGCTTTCTGGGTGCGGGCGTCATCATGAAAGAGGGCACGCATGTGCGCGGCCTCAACACGGCGGCTACCTTGTGGGCGTCGGCGGCGGTGGGCAGCTTTGCCGGCGCGCGCAAGCCGGCCGAGGCGGTGCTGGTGGCCATGTTTGTGCTGGCGGGCAACACGCTGCTGCGCCCGCTGGTCGACTTTGTGAACCGCCGCCCCATCCACCCCGACGAGACCGAGGCGCTGTACCGGGTGCATGTGGTGTGCCCGGCCGATCATGTCTCGCAGGCCCGCGACCTGTTGTTCGAGGAGCTGGAGGCCCACCACTACCCCATCCGCGAGATCGAGACGCTTTCGGATGGCGATGCGCAGGTGGAGCTGGCCGCCATACTGGTGCCCACCAGCGCCAATGCGGCCGATCTCGACGCGATTACCGCGCATATTGGCCGGCACGAGGGCATTACCGGCGCGACCTGGACCGTAAGCGCCACGAACTGAGCGATTTCAGCTGCCCTCGGGTTCGAACTGGCGCACGGCCTTGTCGTAGTCGGGGTGCAGCGTGCCCAGTGCCCTGTCCCAGAAGGTGAAGCTGTGGCCGAAGTTATGATGAAAATAGCGGTGGTGGTTGTCGTGAAACACCGTTGAGGCCAGCGGCCAGGGCGCGCGCGCCATGGGCGAGGCGAAATGCTCGAACCCGCAATGGCCCATCATGCCGCTGAACTGGTCATACAGCTTATGCGCGACCAGCACCGGCCAAGGGATGGGCACGACAAACACGATGAGCAGATAGAACAGCTGGTTGAGCACCGCCTCGACCGGTGTTTCGTTGTGATTGGTCCACACCGTTGGCGCGTGGGCGCGGTGGTGCGGCGCATGAAATCGCAGCAGCGCGCGCGTGTGCAGCAGGCGGTGCACCCAGTAGAACCAGGCATCGTAGAGCAGGATCGAGAGCAGCAGCAGCGGCCCGGCATTCCACCAGCGCAGCGCGACAGGGGCCAGCGCCCAGCCCTGCCACTGGCAGAACAGGCCCCCGGCAAAGAACAGCGCGATGACAAGGATAGAGACCGGCGCGCGCATCAGTTCGCGGCGCAGAGGCAGGGGCTGACGGTCGGGCTGGATGCGGTTGTGGGGCGCGCGTGCATTCAGGCGGCGAAAGGCGATGGCCGTTGCCGCCAGCACAACCAGAATGCCGGCCAGCACCAGCCCCGCCAGCGCGGCAAAATCGGCCAGCCCTGCATGGGGCTGCATGGCGCGAAGGGGGGAAATCATGCCTGCATTACCTTTGCAAGAAACCCTCCGGGTGTAGCGGCCAAGCTGCTGAATGTCGGCATGAACTCCCTCCATTGACGATATTTCGGGCAGCATCTGCCAAAAGCGCTGGCCCGCGGCGCGCTGGCCTGCGATGGGGGCTTGGCAGTTTCAGGATGGCAACTTCAGGCAGGACGCAGATGGCCCAGACCTCGCAGGCCCCCCTTTCCGGCAATCGGGCGCGTATTGGCGCGATCATCGCTGCCTCGAGCGGCAATCTGGTCGAGTGGTTCGATTTCTACGTCTATGCCTTTTGCGCGCTGTATTTCGCGCCCGCCTTCTTCCCCAAGGCTGACGCCACCGGGCAATTGCTGAACACGGCCGGGGTGTTTGCCGCCGGCTTTCTGGCGCGGCCCGTGGGCGGCTGGGCCTTTGGCCGCATGGCCGACCGGCATGGGCGGCGCGGGGCGCTGCTGCTCTCGGTGCTGATGATGTGCGGGGGGTCGCTGGGCATTGCGGCCTTGCCCACCTATGCGCAGATCGGCCTGTGGGCGCCGGGGCTGCTGGTGGTGGCGCGGCTGGTGCAGGGCTTTGCGCTGGGCGGCGAATATGGCACCGCCGCCACCTACATGAGCGAGGTCGCCGATGCCGGGCGGCGCGGATTTCTCTCCTCGTTCCAGTATGTCACGCTGATTGGCGGGCAATTGCTGGCGGCGCTGCTGGTGGTCGTGCTGCAGCATTGGCTTGGCGAGGCCGCGCTCAAGGCGTGGGGGTGGCGCATTCCCTTTGTAGTGGGGGCGTTTGCGGCGCTGGTGGCGCTGGCCGCGCGCAGGCGCCTGCCCGAAAGCGCCGATGGCGCGACCCGCAAGGACCACGAGGCAGGCAGCCTGTCAGCGCTGTTGCGGCGCCATCCGGGCGCGTTCCTCACGGTGTTGGGATTTACCGCCGGCGGTTCGCTGGTGTTCTACACTTTCACCACCTACATGCAGAAATTCCTGGTCAATTCGGCCGGCATGACCGCCCCCATGGCCAGCGCGGTGATGAGCGTGTGCCTGTTCGTGTTCATGTGCCTGCAGCCGATCATGGGCGCGCTGTCCGACCGGATCGGGCGGCGGGCGAATATGGTGATCTTTGGCGCTGGGGGCATGGTGGCAGTGGTGCCGCTGGTGACGCTGCTGGGGCGCACGCATGATCCGGTGATGGCCGGGCTGCTCATTACCGCGGCGTTGGCCATCGTCAGCTTCTACACCTCGGTCAGCGGCATTCTGAAGGCCGAGCTGTTCCCGCCAGAGGTGCGGGCATTGGGCGTGGGCTTTGCCTATGCGCTGGCCAATGCGCTGTTTGGCGGCTCGGCCGAATATGTGGCGCTGTGGGCCAAGGCGGCAGGGCACGAAAGCGCCTTCTACTGGTATGTGAGCGCGATGATGGCACTGGTGCTGGCGGTCAGCCTGCGCCTGCCGGCCCGCGCGGCCTGGCTGGGCCGCGACGAGGTCTGAGGCGGGCTTTCAGGCTGAGGCAGGCGGTTCCTCCCAGCGCACCGGCAGGGTGATGCGCACGACAAGGCCGCCCTGTGGCCGGTTATCCACGCTGATGGTGCCTTCGTGCACCACTACCGCGCGATGGGCGATGGCAAGGCCCAGGCCAAAGCCGCCCGTTTCGCCCGCGCCGCGATGGAACGGCTCGAACATGCTGGCGATCTCGGCCTCGGGCACGCCGGGGCCTTCGTCCTCGATGGTGACGGTTACATGGTCGGCCCGCTCGTCGAGGGTGAGGCGAATGGCGCCGCCCTGAGGCGAGAAGCGCAGGGCGTTGCGCAGCACGTTCTCGAAGGCGCGGCGCAGCAATTCGCCATCGCCGGCAACATCGGCATGGGCATTGGGCGAAAGCTGGCCGCCGCACACCATGTCGATGGCCACGTTCTTGGCCTCGCTCTCGAACCGCACGTCGGCCAGGATCTCCTCGATCAGCGCGCGCAGGTGGACGAAGCGTTCGGGCGGCGCGCTGGCATTCTCGAGCCGCGAGAGGGTGAGCAGGCTGCCTGCCATCGCGTCGAGCCGCCGCGCCTCCAGCTCGATCCGGTCGAGCGCGGCCACGGTGCCCTCGGACTTTTGCCGGGCCAGCGCGATGGCCAGCTGCAACCGCGCCAGCGGCGAGCGCAATTCATGCGACATGTCGTCGATAAGCTGGCTGCGCGAGAGCACCAGCTGCTCGACCTTTTCGGCCATGCCGTCAAAGTCGCGGGCCAGATCGGCAATCTCGTCGCGGCGGCGGCCGATGCGCGCGGTCAGGCGCACGCCCAGATCGCCCAGCGCAAACGCTTCGAGCCCTTCGCGCAGGGCGCGGATGGGCAACGACAGATACAGGCCCAGAATGGCCGCAAAGGCCAGCCCCGAGAGGATGCCGCTGATGTAGAACAACAAGGGCGGCGTCAGGTGGATATCGTCGAAATGGCGCGGCAGGCGATAGCTGATGGCCCAGCGCCGGCCATCGGGGGCGGTGGCGATGGTGGCGCCCGATGGCGTGGGCGTGGCCGGCGTGATCGTAACCGTGGGCTCGGGGCCTTGGGTCAGCGCCTGGGGGATGGCTTGCGGCCCGCCTTGGGCCACCGCTGCCCCTGCCAGCGCCTGAAAGCGCGGCGCGGCATAGGTTTGCAGGTTTTTGGCCCAATAGGGGTGCTCGCTCTCCATGACCAGAAAGAGCGTCCACAGGCCCGCCAATTGCGCGAAGAACACGCAGCAAAAGGCGGTGAAGATCTTCCAGAACAGCCGGCCTTTCATGGGCGCCCTCTCATGCCGCCGCCTCGAGCCGCCAGCCTATGCCGCGGGTGGTGGCGATGCGCAGCCGCTCACCACTGGCCCTTTCGAGCTTTTGCCGCAGGTTCGAGATGTGCACGTCGATCGAGCGGTCATAGCTTTCGCGCCGGCGGCCCAGCAGGCGCAGCGACAGCTCGTCCTTGGTCGAGACCCGCTCGCCCGCGCGCAGCAGGATCTCGAGCAGATTGAACTCGGTGGCGGTCAACTCGATCGCCGCGCCATTCCACCCGGCCCAGCGCCGCGCCGCATCCAGCATCAGCGCATCGAGGCGCAGATTGTCGCCGCTGCTGCCCCCGCGCGCCGGGCGGCGCAGCACCGCGCGCAGCCGCGCCACCAGTTCGGGCGGGAAATAGGGCTTGGCCACGTAATCATCGGCGCCCAGTTCGAGGCCGATCACCCGCTCGGTATCGTTGCTTTTGGCGGTCAGCATGATGATCGGCACGTCGCTGGTGCCGCGAATGGCGCGCAGCAGGTCAATACCGTTGCCGCCGGGCAGCATCACGTCCAGAATAACCGCGTCATACTGCCCCGAAAGCGCCGCCTCGCGCCCCGCGCCAATGGTGTGCACCGCGCGGCAGGCAAAGCCTTCGCCTTCCAGATACTCGGCCAGCATCTGGGTGAGGGCGGCATCGTCATCGATCAGCAATATGTTCAATTCAGCCTCTCCATGGGGCGACTGTGGCGCTTTGCCGCCGGCCTGTCCCGACCGATTTACACAATCCTTACATTTCGTTTGCGCAAGTCTAACCCGCAGGGCAGCCGATGGATGGCATAGACCGGAACATGATAAGAGGATCCTGTGCGAAATGGCTGATTATGGCCGTGCCCTTGCTGCTGGCCGGGTGCGGGCCAAGCTATGTGCCGCATCCCGACGTGGCGGTGCCGGCGCGCTTTACCGCCAACACGCAAGGGCAGGCGCCCGCTGCCGATGATGCCGGCCTTGACCGCTGGTGGACGCTGTTTGGCGATACGCAGCTGGTCTCGCTCGAAACCGAGGCGCTGGCCCATGCGCCCGACGCGCGCTCGGCGCTGGCTGTGCTCGACGAGGCGCGGGCCACGCGCGAGGCGGCGCTGGTCAAGTGGAACCCGCAGGGCAACCTGTCGGGCTCGGTCTCGCGCGGGCAAACCATTATCAGCGGCATGGCGGCAGGCGCTGGCAGCTACAG